>JBLFXU010000076.1:0-10277 GCA_047609575.1 Bacteroidia bacterium
TTGCATCCATGATTGCCTATATCGCTGCGCAGTATTGCGACGTCCAACTGTTCCATTTCTGGAAACGGGTAACGAAAGGTAAGCACCTATGGATACGCAACAACTTCAGCACACTGATGAGCCAGATGGTCGATTCGGTCATGGTCATCAGTGTCACGTTTGGCGCGGCATTCTTCAGGGGTGAAATGGCCTTCAACACGCTACTGGTATTGGTAGGCAGCAACTACCTTTTCAAGGCTACCGTAGCCCTGCTGGATACCGGACCCCTCTATCTTGCGGTGTACTACCTGCGCAGCTTCCTCCAGTTGCAGCCTGGCGAGCTCGCCGTACCGACAGACGAATCAGGTGATGATCAAAAGTAAGCTACCCAGGGTAGGCACCACCATCTTCACCACTATGTCCGCCCTTGCCACGGAAGCTGGAGCACTGAACCTGTCCCAGGGTTTCCCCGACTTTGACGCGCCTTCTGGTCTGACCGAAGCAATGGCCAAAGCCGTCCGGGACGGTTACAACCAGTACGCACCCATGGCCGGTTTGCCAGCATTGAGAGAGCAGATCGCACAACATATACAGCGTTTCCGCGGTATCGACTGCGACCCGGAAAGTGAAATCACGGTACTGCCAGGAGCCACCGAAGGAATTTTTTGCGCTGTTATGGCCAGCGTAAACCCAGGTGACGAGGTGCTGGTGTTTGACCCCTGCTACGACTGTTACGAACCTGCCATTGAACTGGCCGGCGGCAAGGCGATTCATATTCCGCTGACCCATCCGGATTTTCGCATCGACTGGCAGCGCGTAAAGGATGCGGTCGGACCCCGCACACGGATGGTCGTGATTAACTCGCCGCACAATCCCTGTGGCAGCAAACTGCAGGCAGAAGATCTTGAGCAACTTGAAACACTTGCACAGCAGCACGATCTACTGGTGGTTAGCGACGAGGTCTATGAGCATTTGGTCTTCGACGGTTCCGATCACCACAGCGTGTTGCAATACCCCGGGCTACGTCAGCGTAGTTTTGCGCTGTTCTCCTTCGGTAAGACGTACAGCGTGACGGGTTGGAAAACCGGCTACTGCGTGGCGCCGCCAGCACTCACATCCGAGTTACGTAAAGTGCACCAGTATGTGTGCTTCGTGGCCGTCACACCGGTACAAATGGCCGTGGCAGAGTTTATGGCGGAACAGCCTGACTATGCTGCCACCCTCGCCAGCTTTTACCAGGCCAAGCGTGACTTGTTCTGCGACCAACTTAAAGGCTCCCGGTTTTCTCTCTTGCCCAGTGCAGGGACCTATTTTCAATTACTGGACTACAGTGAAGTCTCTACCGAAGCTGACACCGTATTGGCGCAGCGGTGGACACGGGAGCACAAAGTGGCATCCATCCCTATTTCGGTGTTTTATCAGGAACCGCCGCAGCAGCACTTTCTGCGGTTCTGCTTCGCGAAAAACGATGATGTGTTAATAGAGGCGGCACAGCGACTATGCGCGATTTAAGTGTCACACCCATTCAGTGCGAGCTGCAGTGGGAACAACCCGAAGATAACCGCAGGACTATCGGTCAATTGATCAGCGCTCTGGATAAGCCAGGGGACCTGATTGTACTACCGGAAATGTTCACCACAGGCTTTTCCATGAATGCCCTTTCCAATGCCGAAGAGCCGGGAGGGCCTACATACGAATGGCTTGTGGATATCGCCAGGCAACAAGATTGCGCAATCTGCGGCAGCATCGCCGTCAGCTCAAACCATGGGGTATACAACCGCATGCTGTTTGCCACACCCAACGGCATAGAGCATTACGACAAACGGCATTTATTCAGAATGGCAGGAGAGGACAAACGCTATCTGGCGGGCAGTGAGCGGGTCATCGTCTCCTGGCGAGAGTGGCGCATCAATTTACAGATCTGTTACGACCTAAGGTTCCCCGTTTTCAGTCGCAACCGCGAAGACTATGACTTGATCGTATATGTGGCCAACTGGCCAGAGGCGAGGCGCTTGCACTGGCGAGCCTTACTCATTGCGCGGGCAATCGAAAATCAAGCCTGCGTGGTCGGCGTGAACAGAATCGGCGAGGATGCCCGGGGCCAGAGCTATAGCGGAGACAGCCTGGTAGTGGCTGCAGATGGCACCCTGTTGGCGGACGCCCAAAACGAGAACGGCGCCCCCCAAGTTACCCTGGATGGCGCCGCTTTACTCAAGTATCGGCAGGATTTTCCCTGCGCGCTAGACGCAGATAGCTTCCAGCTCGATTGACGGCTTAGGGCTTGAAATTAGCCGCCGTATTCAATTTCCAACGTAGCCATTACACGACGGTTCTGTGCGCGGCCATCGTCGGTGTCATTGCTAGCCACCGGACTTGATTCGCCATACCCTTTGGCCTGCAGGCGATCACGAGAGATGCCATGCTCACTGACCAACATGTCAACAACAGCTTGGGCACGACGCTGGGAGAGATCCTGATTGTAGGATTCAGCGCCAGTGTTGTCGGTATGGCCTTCCACATCCACTTCCAGATCCTGGAAGCGATTCAGGAACTCAGCCAACTCAGACAGATCGCTAAAATACTGCTCCTGCACCTGCGTTGAATCCACGCCGAAATTAACCATCAGCTTCACTGAGGCGACCTGCACAACAGGTAAATCACAACCATCCGCGTCTACACGCACGCCGGGGGCAGTATCCAGACAACGGTCTGCGTCGTCAGCGATACCGTCACCGTCGGTGTCAACCATCATGGTATCGGCAACCGCAACTACGTCTGACGTGCCATCATTAACCGCACCGAGCCAGAAGTTCAGGCCAGCAGTAACCAGCAGATCGGTATCGCCCTCATCCAAGCTGTGAATCGCACGCGTCTCAACACTCACGCCAATGCGATCGCCAAACATGTAACGCAGACCAAGTCCGCCATTTACAGTGGTTTCTACGGAGTCGAACCGGTCGGCGTCAAAATCGATCTCCCCAGCGCCAAATGCAACATAGGGTAAAAAGCGACGATCGCCACTGCCCGGGTAATAACGCATGCCAAGCTGCCATGTAGTCACATCGACATCTACATTAGTGTCTTTAAACTTGGTATCGCTGTCGGCAAACATGAGCTCAGCTGCCCAATTGTCGTTCAGGGCATATTCAATTCCGACGACGGGGGTTACATCGTCATCCGGCTCCAGATCGAATACTTCATGATCAAAAAACCAGTATCCAGCACCGGCGTTAAGAGTGATTGGAACTTCGGCAGAGGCTGGCAGGGCGAATCCAGCCAGGGCAATGCAGGCAGCTGCAGTCGCTGAAATCAGACGCTTCTTCATTCTTCTATTACTCCAAGATTACGGGTTGCGGTAGGTCCACCGATAAGCATATCACTCCTTTGCCAGCGACCAAAATATCCAAGTGGGGTATTTTTGCCAAGCCATGGCCGGTTTCTACCAGCCTAATAGCTCTTTTACGAAGGGAATAGACAGTAGCCGCTTCTGCTCCAGAGAGGCTTGATCCAGTATATTCAGTATATTCAGTAGCTTTTCTAGATCACGAGGCGCGCGAGTCACAATATAACTGGCTATATCTGCCCCCAGTGACATACCGCGCTGGCGGGCCCGAAATTGCAAAATTTTCGATTTTTCCTCGTCAGCCGCGCTATCGAGCTGATAAACCACCGCGGCAGACAGGCGCGACCGCAGATCAGGCAGCCCCAGGCTCAGCGCCCGCGGAGCGGCATCTGCTGCAATGAGTAGCACAGTGCCCTGCTGCTGCGCCTGGTTGTAGAGGTTGAACAGGGCAAGTTCCCACTCAGGGCGATTCAATACAGCGTGAATATCATCAAGACACACGCGCTGCGCGGCTGCGACCCCCTGCAGCACATCTGCTGCCGGATATTTGGCAAGCTCCGCCAGCGGCAGGTATAGGGCAGTATCAACGGACAGGTGACAAGCCCCCTGTAGCAGGTGTGTCTTGCCACTCCCAGCCGGGCCATGCAGGTAGATCACTCGCTCGCCAGTCGGCTGATCTTGTCCCTGCAGTGCGGCCAAGACAGGTTCCAGCGCTGGACGCGGCAGGAAATTGGCGAGGGTGGCGTCATCATGCAGACGGATGCCCAACGGCAGCTGGCGCCGCAGGTCCGCCGGCCCGTTGCGAGATTCTATCTCTGCCACCGGTACTCCAGTGGCTGTCCGGGCGCGGCTGGAGCGGCAGCAATAAGATTTCGGTTAAGTTCTATCAATGTAGCGAGCTGCACAGCATCGGCCTGGCCATCCAATCCCAGCTGCAGTCGGTCGCCTGTAAGCCCGCGCACGCGAACACCGTGAACCAGCTCCAATTTCTCCAGCCAGCTTACAATCTCAGCATAATCAACGTAGCTGCTCACACCTGTGACACTCAGCACGACTGTTCCCGGAGCCGACCGGCTGGGCAGAACCGCATAGCGTGATGCCATTTCCTGGGCTACAACTGCAGCACCCTCACGCAGGAATGCCTCCGGAGTCGCCGCCTCAATATACCGATCAGAGCGCCTTTGCTGATAAAAATACGACCAGTCGCCTATCCAGCCCCCTATCGATTCACCCTCCGCTTGTTGCGTCAGGCGGGCCCCGACCACGTGCGCAAGGCCGTAGCGTTCTGATGCGGCCAGCAATAAGGGGGTTAAAAATTGTTGCACATCCGGCGGGCGCAGCGCGCTCGTATCGGCCAAGTCATACAGAGGAAGCTGCAGGGGTACACCACGCTCCGCAAAGGCCTCGCGTAACATACGCACAAGCTCCGGGTCACTGCCTGGGCTAACGAAACGCTCGCCGCCAGCATCCTCCACAACCACCCAGGCCAGTACTGCGGGGCGATTCGCTGTCCACAGAGGTTCGCCGGCCCGAATAACCATGCCGGTGACGAAATCCGCGTCAAATTCCACTCGCACCTGCAGACCGCCGCGCTCATCACTAGCCGCCAGGTAGGAATACTGCTGCACCTGGGACCTGGCAGCAGACACAGCTGGGGCGATTTGGGGATTGCGCAGGATGTCTTCAGATCCGGATACCTTGACCAGTACGGCCGCAAGCCCCAGCTGCGACGCGAGGGCAAGGGCGCTGGAGCCCTGGTCTCGCACCGGCACTGTGGCACCATAAAGGTCGTCGACAACCTCCGCGCTGACGCTGGTGCTGCAGACAAGCACGGCAATGAACAAACGCAGGAGCCAGCGCATTTTTCTCTCCAGGTTGATAAACGGGGTGCAATTGTAGCAGCAGCAGGGTCGCCCGCCGACCCATCTGCCGCTGTCGTCTGCAAATTTCAATTCGCAAATTTCAATTCTGCCGTGCGCTGACCTGACAACCGCGATAAAATGTCTGCTTCGCACACCCAACCGTAAGGATTGAATGCCACGCCATGAGCGATGACACACACAGTAATGCTCTGAGCTACCGCGACGCGGGCGTAAATATTGATGCAGGCAACGCGCTGGTGGAACGCATAAAAGGCGTCTCCGCCCGCACCGCCAGACCAGAGGTGCTGAGTGGCCTGGGGGGTTTCGGCGCGCTGTGTGAAATCCCCGAGGGTTACCGGCAACCCGTGCTCGTCTCTGGCACGGACGGGGTGGGCACCAAGCTGCGGCTAGCCATGGACATGGGTATTCACGACACCATCGGCATTGATCTGGTGGCCATGTGCGTCAATGATCTAGTGGTAGCTGGGGCGGAACCCCTGTTTTTCCTTGATTACTACGCCACTGGTGCGCTCAATATTGATACCGCTGCCGCCGTGGTGACAGGTATTGGCAAGGGCTGCGAACTTTCCGGCTGCGCCCTGGTTGGTGGTGAAACTGCAGAAATGCCCGGCATGTACGAGGGCGAAGACTACGATTTGGCCGGTTTTTGCGTTGGCGTCGTTGAGAAATCGGACATTATTGACGGCACCCAAGTACAGGCCGGCGATATCCTGATCGGTATCGGCAGCAGCGGACCACATTCCAATGGCTACTCGTTGATCCGTAAAATACTGGAGATCTCCGGCGCCGACCTGCAGCAATCTTTGGGCGACACCACGTTGGGGCAAGCACTGCTTACCCCGACCACAATTTATGTGAAGCCCCTACTCGCCCTGTTTCAGCAAGTAAAGGTCCGGGCGCTGTCACACATTACCGGCGGCGGCCTGCTGGAAAACTTACCGCGTGTGCTACCAGACAACACCACCGCCAACATCGACACCAGTAGTTGGCAATGGCCTGAGGTATTCAGCTGGTTACAGGAACAAGGCAACGTCGACACCAACGAAATGTACCGCACCTTCAATTGCGGCGTTGGCATGGTGCTTTGCGTGGCACCGCAAGACCAAGACCAGACTCTAAAAATACTGAGCGATGAGGGGCTGACGGCCTGGCAGATTGGTCGTATTGTGCCTGGAGACAATGAAGTCGAACTCAACCCGTGAGTGCACCGCAACAACCGGGGCTGGCGATCCTGATTTCCGGCCGCGGCTCCAACCTGCAGGCCTTCATTGATGCCTGCGCCAGCGACAAGATGAACGCCAGCATAAAAGTGGTGATCTCAAACAATCCCGATGCGCAGGGTCTGCAAAAAGCCAGCGCTGCAGGAATTCCCGTGGCGTGCATTAACCACCGCGATTACCGCGATCGAGAGAGCTTCGATGCAGCATTGGTCGAGGCACTGGCAAACTACGACATACAACTGGTGATTTTGGCTGGATTCATGCGCATTCTGACGCCTGTGTTCATTACGCGCTTCTGCGGGCGCTTATTGAATATCCACCCTTCCCTGCTGCCACTTTACCCGGGCCTGAATACACACCAGCGCGCGCTGGACGCAGGCGACAGCGAAGCGGGTGTAACGGTACATTTTGTGACCCAGGAACTCGATGGCGGCCCCCCTGTGCTGCAGGCCCGCGTGCCCGTGCTGCGCGATGACAGCGCAGACACGCTGGCCTCCAGAGTGAATCTTCAGGAGTACGCCATCTACCCACTGGCAGCTCAGTGGTTCATCGAAGGCAGACTGGAACTTGCAGAAAATAGTGCGCTGCTTGATGGCAAGGCTCTGCCTGCCACTGGCGTGCAGTACGTTGCCCCAATGTCTTAAGGCTATAGTTTCAGTGCATGTGCATGTGCGGAAATAATCAGGCCTTGGGCAGGGTGACCCCCGTCTGACCCTGGTACTTGCCACCTCTATCCTTATAGCTCACTTCACACTCTTCATCGGATTCAAAAAACAGCATCTGGGCAACGCCTTCGCTGGCGTAGATTTTTGCCGGCAAGGTCGTGGTATTGGAGAACTCCAGCGTGACATGCCCTTCCCATTCTGGCTCCAACGGCGTCACATTAACAATAATACCGCAGCGAGCATACGTGGACTTACCCAGGCAAATGGTCAATACATTGCGCGGAATTCGGAAGTACTCCACCGTGCTGGCCAAAGCGAAGGAATTGGGCGGAATCACACACACATCCGCCTCGACGTCGACAAAGCTGCCCTCATCGAATTGTTTGGGATCTACCGTTGCCGAATTGATATTGGTAAACACTTTGAACTGGCGCGAGCAGCGCACATCGTAGCCATAGCTGGAGGTACCATAGGATATCAGCCGCTCCTCGCCGTTAGAGCGCACCTGTCCCGGTTCGAAGGGCTCGATCATGCCCTGTTCGGCGGCCATACGGCGAATCCACTTGTCTGCTTTAATACTCACGCTGAATCATCCTGCTTATCAGAATTCTGGTTGAAAAGATCAATCGTCGCTGATTTTTATCTCGGGAAACTGGCGCACGCCACTGTCCTTCACATCCGGCAGTGCTGCCGCGATCGCCTTCGCTGCCTTGTGATAGAGCTGGCTCTCCGCCGAATCGGGATCAGAGATCACCGTGGGACGGCCTGCATCGGTCTGCTCGCGAATTGACAGCGACAGGGGCAGGCTCACCAATAACGGCACACCGTATTCGAGCGCCATGCGCTCACCGCCTTTCTCGCCAAAAATATGCTCGTGATGGCCACACTGCGAGCAAATATGCACAGCCATATTCTCGATAATGCCCAGCACAGGGACATCCACCTTGCGAAACATTTCAATGCCCTTTTGCGCATCCAGCAGGGCAATATCCTGTGGCGTGGTTACGATCACCGCGCCCGCCACCTGAGCTTTTTGTGACAGCGTAAGCTGAATATCTCCAGTCCCCGGGGGCATATCGATAATCAGGTAGTCCAGAGCACCCCAAAGAGTCTGCTCCAGCATCTGGGCAAGGGCGCCACCGGCCATTGGACCGCGCCAGACCATAGGCGTCTTGTCACTGACCAGATATCCCATGGACATGGTAGCCAGTCCGTGGGCCTCGACCGGGTACAGGTACTTCCCATCCTTCTGGTCAGGCCTCACACTGCTATCGACACCTAACATGAGCTGCTGGCTGGGGCCATAAATATCGGCATCAAGCAGGCCTACTTTGGCACCCTGCGCCTGCAGGGCAAGCGCGAGATTGACCGCCGTAGTGGATTTACCCACGCCGCCCTTACCGGAAGCAACGGCCACGATGTGTTTGATCTGTTCCATAATATCTATTCTTGAGGGCTGGGGAGCTTTTGGCCCGTATGGCCGCCCCGAATTGGCCCGCTAGTATAGGGACTCACCCTGCGTTCAACAACGCCCACATGCAAGCAGCCGGGCATGTTCGGTTTTGGCTCAGCTTGAATTCAGGAGCCGTTGCTGAGAAGCACGAGAGCTAATGTGGCACCGGGGGCGTCTGGCAACAGGAGGGCCTGCCCCGCTTTACAGCGTGCGCCTCTTGTTGGGTATCGGGTGCGTCGCCAGTCTAGCCTGTACAGAGAGGTACGCTTTTTGGCAGTACCCGATGCCACATTAGCTCTCGTGCTTCGTGACCCATGAATATTTTCAATCTGAGCCAGTACCCTTGTTGCACACGTAATGAAAACGTACGACAAACAAGCTATAATAGCGCCCCTTTTTTTCGAGCTCTGGCAACCCGATGGCGCCGACAACTCCCCGCAAAATACTAGTCACCAGTGCCCTGCCCTACGCTAATGGCTCCCTACACCTGGGCCACTTGCTAGAGCAGGTACAGACCGATATATGGGTCCGCTTCCAAAAATCCCGGGGGCATGCCTGCACCTATGTCTGTGCCGACGATGCACACGGCACCGCCATCATGCTGACAGCTGAAAAAGCGGGGCTGACATCCCAGCAACAGATTGACAAGGTAAAGACGGAGCATGAGGCAGACAGCGCCGGCTTCCTGATTGGCTTTGACAACTTCCATACCACTCACTCCGAAGAAAACCGTTTCTGGAGCGAGGCTATCTACGCGAAGCTCAAAGACAATGACCACATCGCCTCGCGGGAGATCACGCAAGCCTACGACCCGGAAAAGGAAATGTTCCTTGCGGATCGTTTCATCAAGGGCAGCTGTCCACGCTGTAAAACCCCGGACCAGTACGGGGACAACTGCGAATCCTGCGGCGCCACCTACAGCCCCGCGGAACTGATCGACCCGGTATCCGCCATTTCCGGCGCGACACCGGTTGAACGAGACTCAACGCACTTTTTTTTCCGCCTACCGCTATTTGCTGACATGCTGAAGGATTGGCTGGCCTCTGATTCCTTGCAGCCCTCCGTCGCCAACAAGCTGCGTGAGTGGACAGAAGCCGGACTGCAGGAATGGGACATCAGTCGCGATGCGCCGTATTTTGGCTTTGAGATCCCCGGTGAGTCTGGCAAGTACTTTTATGTCTGGCTAGATGCACCTATCGGCTACATCGCCAGTTTCCAGAATTACTGTGATCGCACGGGCCACCCCTTTGAGCCTTATTGGCAACGGGGAACGGACACCGAGCTATATCACTTTATAGGCAAGGACATAGTCAATTTTCACGGCCTTTTCTGGCCCGCCGTGCTCGAGTCAGCAGGATTGAGGGCACCCACTTCCATTTTCGTACACGGCTTTCTAACCGTGAACGGCACCAAGATGTCCAAGAGTAGAGGCACCTTCATCAAGGCGAGTACTTATCTGGAACACCTGGATGCGGAATACCTACGCTACTACTTCGCCGCAAAACTGAGCGCGTCAGTGGATGACATAGACCTGAATCTCGAGGATTTCGTCCAGAGAGTGAACTCTGACGTCGTTGGCAAGGTGGTTAATATCGCCAGTCGCTGCGCAGGCTTTATACGCAAGGGATTCGGCAACCGGCTTTCTGCCCAGTGCGCCGAGCCAGCGCTAGTGCAGGAATTCATCGACGCAGGTGATGCCATAGCGCAATTATATGAGGCGCGCGAGCTCAACAA
>JBLFXU010000077.1:0-10178 GCA_047609575.1 Bacteroidia bacterium
TCTGAGAGTGATTCTCGTTCATTGTTTGCGGGTCGGCGCACGATAACGCGCAATTCACCCTGGTCAGTTGGCGCTGCTTGAATGGCGGGCAGCCCGGCGTTGAGTGCTTGCCTGCTGAGATGGTCGTGCAACGGAGGAGTCCTCGGTATCGGGTGTTTAACATGCCAAGTGTAGTATGACAGCTCACTAGAGTTAGGGTCGAATCATTGTTCCTCACATGGCGTGGATGTCGGTGTGGCTGACGAGCTGAGGTAGCCCTCTGGTGATCGCTACTCCTCATTCAGGGAGTTTTCAGCGTCTCCTGCAAGGACATTTTTTTGCACTTTTCCGGCAGCGTTTCGAGGGAGTGATGCACTACGAAAATCCCATTGGCTTGGGATTTTGAAAGCTGCTATTTTTGTTCGGCAAAAATCACGCAGCTGCGCTTCGTCTATTTCGCTGCCACTGGCAACTACCACACTAGCCTTAACGGCTTGCCCCCAGGCCCCATGCGTTACCCCGAAAACGGCGGCTTCTGCCACCGCAGGGTGCATCTCCAGGCAATGTTCGACTTCTACGGGGTAGATGTTTTCCGCGTTGCGCAGAATCAGGTCACGTGCGCGGGTATTGATGTACAGAAACTCGCCTTCAAAGTAGCCAATATCGCCCGTGCGCAGCCACCTGCCTGGCGCAATAGCGGCGGCGGTGGCTTCGGGCCTGCGCCAGTACTCAAGCATCACGCAGCTGCCACGAATACAGATCTCACCCTGCTGGCCGTTGAGCAATGCCCGGTTGTCCTGGTCACGTATGGACATTTGGATCGCGGGGAACACGCGTCCCACCGAGTTGGGGTGTTGCGCTAGCAGTTCTCCCCAGTTGTGGGTGCCAACACCGGCAGATTCAGTGAGGCCGTAGCCCAGTGCCATGTGGCCGCCGGTGCCGCTGAAACTGCCGGTCATTCTTGCCTGTAGGGCGGGGCTTGTGGGCGCGCCACCGGAACCAAGTCGACTGACGCTGGATACATCGAATTGGTCAAAGCTGGGATGGTCCAGTACTTGCGCAGCCATGCTGCCCAGGGATGGCCAGGTGGTCACTTTCTCTTTCTCGATCAGGGCCAGTACTTTTTTCGGATCGAATGGGCCTAGTGTCCAGACGGTTTTCATGCCCACCGCGAGGCTGGTGACGACACCGGTAAACAGACCCGACAAATGAAAGAGAGGCGCAGAGAATAATCCGCAGTGCGGCAGGGCGGCATTGCCCGAACTTTTGCCGGCCTCCAGCTCCATCATCATCATGCGAAAACCCGAGAATACGGCAGAAGACATGAAGGTAATCAAGGCGCGATGACTGATCAGTGCGCCCTTGGCGCTTCCTGTGGTGCCAGAGGTATACAGGATAAGCGCCGGGTCGTCCTCGGCAATCTCACAGTCTGGCAAGCTGCTCACAGTGGCTTGGTGCAAGGATTCAAAGTCGTCCTCAATGCAGACTGTCGGGCACTCTATCGGATACTCTACCGGGGATTGTGGATCGTCTTTCGCGATACGCGCCAGACGCTTGCGGTCGCCCACCAACAGTTTTGGCTGCGCATCGCGCAGTGCAACAGAGATTTCTTCGCGAGACCACCAGCCATTGAGGCCAACACAGATGGCACCGATGCTGACGGTCGCCCAGAACGTGATAATCCACTGAGGATGATTGTCTGCCAGGATGGCGACTCTGTCGCCTTTTTTCACGTCATACTTGTGTTGTAGTGATTGCGCAACACTGCACACCAGCGCGTGGTGCTGGGCGAAGCTGTAGCGTTGGCCTTCGCACACAATGTACTCATTGTCTGCGTGGTTGATTGACTGGTCGAAGATTTCGCGCAGGCTTCGGTTCCGTTGCTTGAAGACCGGTATGCGCTCGCCCAGCACTTCCTCTTCGGTAATCTCGAAGGCGCCGCCCGGCGCAATTAATTCTGCTTCTATTTCTGCAACTGTTTTCAATGACAAATCCCTGGTTGCTAGCTTCCGGGCACTGATTTGGGGTCGCCGGGAGCCTGTAGCAAATCGATACGCAATTTATCCGGAGCGGTGACGAACGCTGCGGTAATGTCGAGCAGGCGGGCTGACTCTGCGCCGCTCACCTGCAGTCGTGACAGTTCAGTAAACCCGAGTACATCGCAATAAAAACGCACGGATCGTTCCAGCTCTGCAACACAGATGCCTATATGGGACAGATACTGCACAGTCACTGAGTTCGTTGCTCCCTTACCGTGATTCTCATATTTATCTGTGCCCTGCTAGCGTCAGGCGACAATATCACCCAGCTTGCGAAAGTGGGCGGCGTCGGCCGCCGGCAGTACAGGCGGTTCCTTACCCACAGCGTAGCAGCCCAAAATGACTTCTGCTGTGCGCTCAATAATCTCTACCATATCGGCGGCCCTGCGCAGTGTGCGGCCAGCAACAATAATACCGTGATTTATCATAAGCGCAGCCCATTCATCTTCCATGGCCTGCGCCACCGCTTCTGCCAGTTCGGGTGTGCCGGGCATGGTAAAGGGGATGCGCGGAATGTTGCCGAAGAAGGCGGCTTCTGTGGATATCGGCAGGAAGGGCAGTCCGGTGTTAGCCAGGATTGTGGCGTTGGGTGCGTGCGCGTGAATCACAGCTCTCGCCTCCGGCTTCACTTCCAGAATGCGTGTATGCATACACCATTCGCTGGAGGGGGAGCGCGCGCCGGTGTCGAGACTCTCTCCACCCAGATTGATACGCACCATCACCTCGGGCTTTAAGTCGCCCTTGAACAGGCGGCTGGGCGTAATCCAGACCTCGTCGTCGGTGTCCGGAATGCGCACACTGATATTGCCCCCGGTAGCGGTGATCACCTGGGACTCATACAACTCCTGCATAGTCTGCACCAGATCCTCTCGGATATCACCAGGTACAACATCTGCGATAGCTGCTGCAGCTGTGCCACCGGGCCGGGGCACGCTGGAGAGGTCGCCGGGGTCACCTACTGCTTCGCGGGCCGCCTGGTACAGCCGCACCATGTCGTCATTCATATGCTGCAGGGTCATTGCCTTGGCGGCATCGCCCATGAAGGAGATCTCACCGTTCATGGCGCATTCCATAGTATCGATGGTGCCGGTGAACATGCCGTCTAGAATTTCTCCGCGCATTTCAAGCTGGACTTCCGGGCTGTGCTCGGGCGCGCCCAGTGCGCAGACCAAATGCCCGCGTTGCAGGCTGATAAAGAAAGCAAGGCCGAGATCGTGCACGTTAAAGTGCAGGGTGACTTCCTGGTCGGTACTGAACTGCGCCAAGTCGTAGTCAGCCTGCATACTGGTACAAAACTGTTCGATGATGGCGCGCATCTTGTCGACGGTTTCCGCCGGCGCCGCGATGGGTACTGCTACCGCAGCATCGCCCGAAGCAGTTTTTGCCGTCGTCTTTGCTGCTTTGGCATCGCGTTGCAGGTCGCTGACGGCCGGGCCGCCTTTTTCTCGCAGCTGTTTGAGTGCATGGTCGGAGGGCTCAGGTTTGTCACCAGTCCAACTGAAACTTTCCAGAACCTGGGGGTTCAGGATATTGCGCGGTTTTTCACCGCGCAATAGCTGTAGCAAAGCGTCCGCTATACTGCGGCCCTGGTGATCTGCTACCTCCACCGTGTTGCCTGCGGAGTGCGGCGTGGAAATGACGTTCGGATGCAGCACCAGCGGGTGATCAAACCCGGGCGGCTCTACCGCGAAGGTGTCGAGCGCAGCGCCGGCCAGATGATTACTTTCTATCGCGTCCACCAGCGCCTGTTCATCGATAAGCGCTGCCCGTGCTGTATTAATAAAAAATGCCCCCGGTTTCATTTGCGCAAACGCATCCGCGCCTATCATGCCGGTGGTGTCCGGTGTGACGGCGGCGTGTAGGCTGACAAAGTCGCTGCTACGCAGCAGTGTAGCCAGGTCTGTCAGGCGGCAACCCGCCAGCGCTGCCTGCTCTGGCGTTACAAAGGGGTCTGCTACCAGTATCTGGGCATCGAAGCCGGCGAGGCGCGCAGCCACGGCGCGACCGACCGCGCCCAGTCCCACAAGGCCAATGGTTTTGTGCCATAGCTCTCTGCCTTGTAGCTGGCTAAAAGCCTGTCCCATTTTGCCCATATTGCCCGCGTTGCAATCGTCCCGGGCAAGGAACTGTGACGCGGCGGGGAGTTTGCGGGCGAGGTTAATGATGAAGCCTACAGTAAGGTCTGCCACCGCCACAGCATTGCGACCCGGGGCGAACAGCACGGGTATGCCAAACGCGGTGCAGGCATCGACATCCACATTGACCGCGTCACCGCGACACGCTGCGATCACGCGCAGATCCGGCAACTGGTGCAAGGCGTCCGCATCGACCACGTCTACTTCGGTGACGAAGATGTGCTTGCCCGTCAGCGCCTTCACCAGGTCTGGCCCGGTTAACAAGCGATGGACCTCGCGAAAACTCGCGTACTCCACGTCCATATGCTCGCGCAGACTGGCGAGTGACTGGGCATCGAACGCCGCGGAGACCAACGCGGTGGCGTCGGCATGGGTTGAATGGTTGGCGCTGTCCGGTTCACGCAACACTCGTGGCAGCACGTGATCAACGCCAACCGGATTGGTGCCTGCGTCGGCGGCTGCGCGGTAGCGTTCCCATGTGGCGTACAGTTGTGCATTCACCTCGGCCTTGTCCGCCTCAGGTTCAAACAGTGTGACTGCATCCGCCAGTGTTGCGCTGGCAGTGGCGAAATCGGCATACAGACCGCCGGCAATGCCTGCGCACATGGCAGCGCCAAGCGCGGTTGTGTTGTGTTGCACAGGTACGGTGATGTTGCGTGCCGTAATGTTGGCTAACAGCTGACTGAACACTGTGCTGCGAGCCAGGCCGCCGCATAGGCTCAATGTATCGGGCAAGGTACCGGATGTGCCCGCAAGTAGTTCCAGATTAGCGCGAACAGCGCAACTACAGCCCTCGATGAGTGCTCTTGCCAGATGCTGTCCGGGCGCGGTCGAATCCGCAAGGCTCATGTGACTGAGGCTGATCTGCCCCACCGGTAAATTCGGCGCGCGCATGTTCATGACTTGCGCGCCCAGCGTTGACAGTATGCCGGCCGCGCCGGGCTCGGACAGTGCAGCTTCCGCCATCAGGCGCAATTCGGGCTGGGATGAATCGGAAAACAGTATGCGCCCCGTGGTAGTGATGCAGTCTCCCATGGCACCACAATGGCTTTCCAGTACCCAGCGCCCGGGTACGATATGGCGGGCGGCGACCATGGCGCCGCTGGTATCGTACAGTGGCGCATCGAACACTTGCTGTACCGGTGCTGTGGTGCCGGCGATCACGGCGCTTGCGCCGCTGTTGATGACACCTGCACCTAATAGAGCGGCCTGGGTGTCTGCGCCACCCATGCCTACTGTGAGGCCCGCTACGAGTCCAAGGTGGTCGGCGGCGGCCGTGCCCAGTTCTCCCAGTGAGGCCCCTGCGTTAGTGATAGTCGGGAAGATGTCTCTGGGGAAGCCCATTGCGTCAGTGAGGTCCCAGCACCAGTCGTCATCTATCAGTGAATACAGACCACTGCCGCTCGCCTGGCTGGGGTCGATGGCGCGCGTGCCGCTGAGTTTCTGGTTTAGCCATTCGCCCAGACCAAAGACGGTATGAATTTTCTCGAATTGATCAGCCTGTGTATTGCGCAGGTGCAACAGGCGCGCATGTGTGTGCAGAGGCAGGGGCCATGAGCCATTGGCTGCCAGTAGCGATTCGCCCCACTTATCGGCAATCTCAAAGCACTCGCCCGCGGCTCGCGCATCGCGATTTGGCACGGCCATCAAGGCATTGCCCTGCGCATCTGTGAGCACTGTGGTGAAGCGCATGGCGGCGACTGCTATTGCACCGATGTCTGCCGCGTCAATGCCAGCGCGCTGAAGGGTGCTGCGGCTGGCCTCACCGACGGCCCGCCAGACGTCCTCCAGATCAATATCAAAACCGGTACCATAGGTGCCAGCCGCGGGCACGAACTGCCAATTTCTGGCGGCGCTGAACTGCTCACCGCTACTGGTATGCACAAGGGTGCAGCGGGCACCACTGCCGCCCAGGTCAAAGCCCATCAACCAGGATTTATTCATTCGGAGCCTACGAAAAATGAGGGTTTACGGCGATCTCGATGGGCCTAATATTATCATCAGACAGCTGTCTTATAAACATGGCAGGGTCAGTGACCATGCAGTATACTTTTTGGCATGAACTGTCGGCCCACTCGGTGTCCGGCCCGGTGATTTCCATGCGCAAAATTGCACGACAAGAGAGACTGACAACATGAGCGAGCGAATTCCTCTGCCCATGCCTTTTGGGTGGTTCCGGGTGTCCGAATCCAAGGATCTGGAAGTCGGTGAGATCAAGACTATCCACTATCTGAGCGAAGACTTCATCTTGTATCGCACCGAGGAAGGCGAGGCTTGTGTGACGGAGCCTTACTGTCCGCATCTGGGTGCACATCTTGGCTATGGTGGCGTTATTGAGGGCAACAATATTCGTTGTCCGTTTCATCACTGGCAGTTCGACAGTACCGGCCAGTGCGTCGACATTCCCTATGCCAAGCGCATACCTGCCAAGGCGCAGCTCAAGTCCTATCCTACAATTGAACGCAACGGCATTGTTTTCATGTGGCACCACCCCGATGGTGAGGAGCCAAGATGGGATTTGCCGGTGGTGCCTGACTGGAATATTGAGGGCTGGCTGGAGCCGATCTACCATACCTCGGTGGTGCGCAGTCATCCGCAGGAAATGGCTGAGAACGTTGTTGACTCGCCGCACTTTAAATTTGTCCATGGCACGCCGGACATTCCGGAAAAAACGTTCACTTTTGAAGAGCATATTATGCGTGCCCATCAGGGTCTGACGTTTACCACCCGAGAGGGGGAGTTGTTGGGCAGTGTCGATATTGAGACCCACGGTGGGAGTTTTGGTATTACCCGTTTCAAGGGCATCGGCGAAACCCTGATGATTATTACCGGCACTCCCATCGACGAAGAACAGCATGAGTCGGTGATTCGCTTCTGTTTCAAGCTATTGGACGGGGACGAGGAGGCCACTCGCGGTCTCGCCGAGGCGTTTATCGGTGAAGTGATTCGCCAGCATAGCCAGGATGCCCCTATTTGGGAGCACAAGAAGTTTCACGAGAATCCGGTTCTGTGCGACGGTGATGGGCCCATCCATTCGATCAGGAAGTACTACTCACAGTTCTACACCGAGTCTGCCTGATTCGATCTTGCGGCATTGGCTTCCCTGGCGGCGAAGGTCAACATCACGCCTGCGGATGTTGCTGTACCACAGGACGAAATTCCGGCGGACTCAACGTAACTTATGTTTCAGCACGGCCGTGCCATGGAGATGTTAGCGAAGATATAGTTGTTTCGCCCCAAGCACTGTAAGTACGCGCTTGAGTTAGGCGATCGAATTAGGCACTGCAGGTCGAATTACTCGCTGCGCTCATGGAGCATGGCAGCTTTATGATGGGGGCGGATTGGACTTTTTCGACCCTGAAACTAAACTGTCTAGAGCGCTTGCGGCATTTAGACGTGTTGGATATTATCGTGGGCAGATGTTTGACGTCCCACCGGTGCCGAACGCAAGAGAATAAAACCCAAGTGCCAGGCCCTTAGCACTAGATTCTAAGCACCAGGCCCCAAGCGCTTCCCATAGCTTTGGCCATCACGATTCAATTTAGTGGTAACGAGGAAAATATGCATCAACTAGTAAAAGGATTAACAATCCTTACATCGCTGTTGATGGCGACGACAGCTACCGCGAACGACAAACCCAACATCCTGATTATTTGGGGTGATGACGTTGGCTGGTTCAATACCAGCGCTTACAACCGAGGCATGATGGGTTACAAAACCCCCAATATTGATAGCATAGCGGCCGAAGGCGCAATATTTACCGACTGGTACGGACAGCAGAGTTGTACCGCTGGTCGGGCTGCGTTTATCACGGGTCAAAGCCCTTTTCGAACCGGACTGCTGAAGGTTGGTCTGCCTGGCGCTAAAGAGGGTTTGTCAGAGAAGGATCCAACCATTGCTGGCCTACTTAAGAACCATGGCTACATGACAGCGCAATACGGCAAAAACCATCTCGGCGATCTCGACAAGCACTTGCCGACCAATCACGGTTTCGACGAGTTCTTCGGTAATTTGTATCACCTGAACGCTGAAGAAGAACCCGAGCACCCGGATTACCCCAAGGGCGCAGATTTTGCCAAGAATTTCGGACCGCGCGGTGTAATCAAATCAAGTGCAGATGGCGATATTGAGGATACGGGGGCACTCACCAAGAAGCGCATGGAAACAGTGGACGATGAAGTCACCGCAGGCGCGCTGGATTTCATGGATCGTGCTGCGAAGTCTGACAAGCCGTTCTTTCTCTGGTGGAACTCCACTCGGATGCACGTAAATACGCATCTTAAGGCTGAGTCTGAAGGTGTGACCGGTCTGGGAATTTATGCAGACGGCATGGCTGAGCACGACAAGCACGTTGGCCAGATACTGGCGAAGCTTGAAGCGCTTGGCCTGGACGACAACACCATCATCATGTACTCCACAGATAACGGCGCTGAAGTGTTCACCTGGCCCGATGGTGGCATGACGCCGTTCAGAAACGAAAAGAACTCTAACTGGGATGGCGGCTATCGCGTACCTGCCATGATTAAGTGGCCTGGTGTGATTAAGCCCGGTACCGTCTATAACGACGTCTTTTCACACGAAGATATGTTGCCAACGATCCTTGCGGCAGCAGGTGAGGACGACGTCAAAGAGAGCTTGCTGAAGGGCCACAGGGCAATCGGTAGGAACTACAAAGTACATCTGGACGGCTATGATCTTGGCCCCTATTTTCGGGGCGAAGTAGAAGAGGGTCCGCGCAAGGAGTTCTTCTACTGGACAGATGATGGCCAGTTATCGAACCTGCGTTACGACCGCTGGAAAATGGTGTTTATGGAGCAGCGTGGCCACGGTTTCGATGTGTGGCAAGAGCCCTTCGTGACGCTTCGCCTGCCAAAGCTGATCGACATGCGCGGCGATCCCTTCGAAAGAGCTGATCACGAAGCTGATGGCTATGGCATGTGGCGTTTCGATCGTGCTTTCCTGATCCTCCCAGCGGTGAGCTACGTTGCGCAGCATCTGGAAACCTATAAGAAGTATCCTCCGCGCCAGGAAGCAGGCAGCTTTAATCTGACCAAGGTATTGGATGCTCTGCAGCAAAACCCCGGTACAAACTAGGTCGAGTTTTAGTCAAATTCCTCAGCGCATTCAAATGCGCTGGGGGAGCTTTTCCAAAGCTCTTTACAGGAAGTAAAGAATGAAGAAGTTACTGATCCCAGGCTGCTTATCTCTAGTGGCCTTTTTGTTTTCTACAGCAACGCCAGCCGCAGACAAACCCAAACTTATTTTGCAGATCACCGTAGATCAGCTACGCGGCGATCTTCCCACACGTCACTACGACAAGTTGGGTAAGGGTGGTTTTCGCTACCTGTGGGAGTCCGGCATCGTCTATCGCAATGCGCACCACGCGCACGCTAATACGGAAACTATAGTGGGTCATACCACGCTCGCTACGGGCACCTATCCTTCGATCCACGGCATGGTAGGAAACCTCTGGTTTGATCGTGAGACTGGCTTTACGACGTACAACGTTGAAGACTCTAATTATCAGCTACTGACGAAAGGTGCGTCAGTCGATGCGGCAACCGAGATCGACCCGACTCAGCGCGCCGCTCGCAGTGACGGACGGTCGCCAGCGGCAATATTGGTGACCACTTTTTCGGATGAATTGCGCAGTCATACCAACGGCAAGGCCAAATCATTCGGTGTGTCCGTTAAGGATCGCGGTGCAATCTCCATGGCGGGCCATTCCGGCACTGCCTACTGGTTTTCGAAAAAGGGCGGCGAGTTTATTAGCAGCACCTACTACCTCGATAGCTATCCGCAATGGGTAACTGATTGGAATAATAAGAAATTGCCTCAGGGTTATGCCAATACTCAGTGGCAGCTACTGCAGGACTCCGCTGGCTATCTGTTCGCTGACTCCGATGATAGGGCATGGGAGGCAGACGTTGGTGGGTTCGGCCGCACCTTTCCACATGATTATGGAGATGGCAGCAGCCCCTATTTCACTACCTGGCTAACCTTGAGTCCGGCAGGTGACGAATTG
>JBLFXU010000078.1:0-10145 GCA_047609575.1 Bacteroidia bacterium
ATACCCTGCCGGTCACATCGGCTGCTGCAGCTGATCCCAGCCAAGCCAGCACATTCGATACGTTCTCTGGCGCGAAGTGGTCGAATGTGCCGTCGTCTGGTTTTTTCATTCGCTCTGCCATCTCAGGCACCGCAGTGGTCATCCCCGTACGCGCCGATGGCGCCATAGCATTGGCAGTGACGCCATAACGCGCAAGCTCTGCCGCCTGATTCAGCGTCAGTGCGGCTATGCCGGCCTTTGCGGCTGCATAGTTTGACTGACCGATTGAACCCTGCAGTCCAGCTCCAGAGGTCGTGTTGAGAATTCGCGCATCGACCGGCTTGCCTTCCTTGGACTGACCGCGCCAGTAATGCACCGCATGTGAGCTAATGCAAAAGTGACCCTTTAGGTGTACGGCCATAATTGCATCCCACTCCTGCTCGGTCATGGAAGCAAACATGCGGTCGCGGTTGATGCCAGCGTTGTTCAACACAATGTGCAGGTCACCAAAACCGTCAATCGCTTGTTTCACCGCGTTCATGCTGTCGTCGTAGTTAGTGATGTCTGAACTGTTCACAACGGCCTTACCGCCGCTGATAGTGATCTCATCCACCACTACCTGCGCGGCTTCAGTGTTAATGTCATTGACCACGACAGCGCAGCCTTCACTGGCGAATACTTTGGCATGCGCTGCGCCCAGGCCGCCGCCGGCACCTGTGATAATGGCTACTCTTCCTTCCAGGATTCCACTCATTTTTCTCTGACCTCGTAAATCGTTATTTACAGTAGATTGCAAAGTTTTGTTCCATTTTCGCGCCGAGATGCCAAAGTAGCTGTCCCGTAGTCGCAAAAGCGCCATCCATGGCCTCAGACGCTACGGGACAGCTACTTTGGCATCCCGACGCTAGCTTTAATCAATTCTCGGGACTTGCCTGCGACCACTTTTTCACACAACCCAGTAACGCCAAACCTTTGACCGCCTACATCTTATTGATCGACTATCCCAGCCGCTCAATAATCGTCACGTTCGCCTGACCACCGCCTTCACACATGGTCTGCAAACCGTACTTACCGCCTGTGCGCTCAAGCTCATGCAACAGCGTTGTCATCAGCTTGGTGCCCGTTGCACCCAGCGGGTGACCCAACGATATAGCGCCGCCATTCACGTTAGTTTTTTCTATCGGATAACCCGTCTCAGCCAACCAGGCCATTGGCACTGAGGCAAAGGCTTCGTTGATTTCTACCAGGTCGATGTCTTCCAGCTTCATGCCGGATTTCTTCATCGCGTACTCGGTCGCTGGAATTGGCGCAGTCAGCATCCAGATTGGGTCGTCTGCTCGTACACTCATATGTACAATGCGGGCACGAGGCGTCAGGTTGTAACGCTTAAGTGCCTCTTCAGAAACAACCAGCACGGCCGATGCACCATCACAAGTCTGGCTTGAGACCGCAGCAGTAATGGTGCCGCCCTCAACCAACGGCTCCAGCTCGGCCATTTTTTCCATAGAGGTGTTACGCGGCGTCTCGTCCATGTCAACATTATTCAACGGTGCAATTTCGCGCGTGAAACGACCCTCTGCAATCGCCGCCAATGCCCGAGTATGGGACTGCAGCGCAAACTCTTCCATTTGCTCGCGTGAAATCTTCCACTTGTCAGCGATCATTTGTGCAGAGGTGAACTGCGAAGGTGGTGTAGCACCGTAGCGGGCAACCCAACCAGAGCTACCGGAAAAAGGATCGGGAAAACCCATGGGTTGCGCTGCCAGCATAGCCGAGGAAATGGGTATCTGGGTCATGGTCTGCACACCGCCAGCGACCACTACATCATTGACCCCAGCCATAATCGCTTGCGCGGCAAAGTGCACTGCCTGCTGAGAAGACCCACACTGTCGATCGATCGTAGTACCAGGCACAACATCAGACAGGCCGGCAGCCAGCCAACAGGTACGCGCAATATCGCCGGCCAGTGGACCAATGGTGTCGACACAACCGAACATGACATCTTCATATTCGTCATCGGGAATACTGTTACGCTCTACCAAAGTCTTTAGTACGTGACCGCCAAGATCGGCGCCGTGCACATCTGACAAGCCGCCTTTACGGCGACCGGTGGGTGAACGAACCGCATCTACTATATAGGCTTCTGGCATGGTCTAAATCCTTTGGTAATCCGTGTACTTTTCATTCCTGCCTGCGCATGGCAAAAACAGCAATGAGTAAGGTTTCCTGTCATCACAAAAATGTCGTCATAAAACGTCTTCAAAAATATCTTCAGAAAGTGACTCCAGCTCCCAGAGCGGCACCTTTCGCAAAAATTCGATCGCCTATACGCACTTTGTGGAAGCCCGCATCGCCCCAGGTGTTTGCCAACGCCCAGGCTTTCTTCATATAGATATGCAAATCGACCTCCCAGGTGTATCCCATCGCGCCGTGCACCTGTATGCAGTTCTTGGCAGCAAGGTTAGCTGCCTCACAGGCAACCAGTTTGGCATGAGAAACGGCGTGGGGAGCTATCTCCTGACTATGCGCAATGGTGTAGGCAGCGCGATGCACCGGCGCCTTCGCATACTCCAGAGCTACAGCGACATTCGACATGTGATGCTTCACAGCCTGAAAACTGCCGATGGCTTTGCCGAACTGTTGCCGTTCAGAGGTGTACTGCACGGATAGGTCGATCATTCTCTGCGCCAAACCCAGCGCCTGCGCAGCGCTACCTAGAGCGCCACGATTGAGCGCACCGGCGAGCAAACAACGCGCCTCTTCACCACTGGCTACTGTATGAGCACCGGGAACGATCTCCACTGCGTACAGCCTGCGCGAGGGATCGACTGATTCGTTATAGCGTAGCTCTACCTGATCGGGGGTCGCTGCCACCAGTGTGTCGCCACGCTGCAACAGCAGCAGGTCAGCCACGTGGGCATCTTCTACCAGCAAATTCTGCTCTAGCCCGACAACAACCTTTGCCTCTCCTGTGGCAATTTTAGGTAACCACTGCGAGGCAAGTTCGCCGCCGATCTGCTGGAGCATAGGCACGGCCACCAACGCGGTATGAACCAGTGGTTCCGGCAGTGCGACATAACCACACTCCTGTGCCAGCAACACGAAATCCACCTCGTTCATGCCAAGGCCGCCATGCTCCTCAGGCACAGTCATTCCCGTCAGGCCAAGCTCTGCCAGCTGTGACCACAAAGCGTTATCACGCCCGTCTTGCGCATCCCAACTCGCGCGCACACGTTCGGGGGTCACTTCGTTAACAAGAAAATCCCGCACAGAATCCTGGAACAGCAACTGATCTTCAGTAAAGGTAAAATCCATGATTTCGCTGTCCTTCTCTACCGTGGCATACCGAGCATGCGCTCGGCGATAATATTGCGTTGAACCTCGTTGGTGCCGGCGTAGATCGGCCCAGACTGGGAAAACAGCCATCCGTCCAACCATGTGCCGACGCCCTGGGCGTCCGGCGCATGCGGCAATAGTTCTGCCCGGGCACCCAGAATACTCATGGCTGTTGCGTGCATGCGTTGATCGAGCTCAGACCAAAATATTTTGTTGGTTGATGACTCCGCACCGATCTTGCCACCCTTATTCAAACGGCAGGCTGTCTGGTAAGTCGTCAGACAGTAACTCTCCGCATCCATGTAGGCGCGCAAGACGGCATCCTTAACAGCTGGGTCATTGTCAGCAGAATCCCGATTCTCCGTGTACAACTCTACCAAGCGTCGCGCAGTTTCCTGAAAGCGCGCGGGGGAACGCAGCATAAGACCACGTTCGAATCCGGCAGTGGCCATCGCGACACTCCAGCCCGCACCTTCATCACCCAAACGATTTTCAACGGCAACCTCCACATTGTCGAAGAAAATCTCGGCAAAGCCTGGCAATCCATCGAGCTGTGGAATCGGTCGCACAGTAATTCCCGGTGTATCCAGCGGCACCAGAATAAAGGTCAGCCCGCGATGGCGCTCAGACTCCGGATCGGTACGAAACATACAAAAGCACCAATCAGCCCAAACCGCGCGAGTCGACCAGGTCTTCTGGCCGTTGATAATGTACTTATCACCTTCAAGCTTTGCAGTGGAGCGTATCGCCGCCATGTCGGAGCCTGCATTGGGCTCAGACCAACCCTGCGCCCACACATCCTCGCCCGTTGCCATTTTTGGCAAGATACGCGCCTTCTGTTCCTCGGTGCCGTACTCCATCAATGTTGGGCCCAGCAAGAAAATACCATTCTGGTTTACTCGCAGCGGCGCCCCGGCCTTGTAGTACTCTTCTTCAAAGATCAGCCATTCAATCAAGTCGCAAGCGCGACCGCCGAGTTCCTCCGGCCAAGTGACCATGCCCCAGCGACCTGCGTTGAGTTTCGCCTCCCACTCACGATGGGCCTGGAAGCCCTCTTGGGTGTCGAAGGTTTTTAGTGGCTGGGCGGGCACATTGTCCGCAAGCCAGCTACGCACTTCCTCGCGGAAGACGTGTTGAGTGTCTGTGTATGCCAGATCCATTTTCGTTAACTCTTACGTCCGATTCAGGTTTACGGTCATGTTTTGCGGCGCTTCCCCAGTTGGGCTGCGCCCTAAAAGCCCACTAAACCGTGCTGAATAAACAACTGCAGCACGGCCCCTTCTAGAATTTGGCGTCTCGCTTCTCGATAAAGGCATTCCGGGATTCCTGCGAGTCTCCGACTGTGTAGGCTTCCAGTGTGAAGCCCTGCTCCCAACGGTATTTGTCTTCCAGGTTGCCGTCCTCAATACCCGTGAGAGCCTCTTTCGCCAGCTTCACCATGGCGGGTGATTTGTCTGCGATCTTGCCAGCGATCTCCCGCGCAGTTGGCAATAATTGATCCAGAGGAACAACACGCTCTACAGCACCCAGGCGATACGCCTCTTGCGCATCGATAAACTCACCGGTGAAGTACATGTAGCGCACCTTCTGTACCGGGAACATGCGCTGCAGGTGCGCGCCGCCACCCATAGCACCCCGATCAATTTCTGGCACACCAAAACGGGCGCAGTCAGAACAGAGAATGATGTCTGCAGCGCCTGCCATACCAATACCACCACCCAGCACGAAACTGTGCAGTGCCACGATAACCGGCTTCGGATTACGATGTATCGCGCGAAAAGTCTCGTAGTTACCCTTATTCACATCGACAATTTTGCTGGAGTCGGCGGCGAGTTCCTTGATGTCCACACCCGCACAAAAGCCCTTACCCGCAGCTGCCACAATAATGACGCGCACATCATCATTACGGCCCATTGCGTCGAGTTCATCGGCAATAGCAAACCAGCCGGCGCTGTCGAAGGCGTTCACCGGTGGATGGTCAAGAATCATCTCGGCGATGCCGTTGTCGATCGTTACTTTGAATGGTTTTGACATGGGGCGCTCCTAGGCTTGTTCGCTGACACGCAGGGCCAGCAGTGAAAGGCGCTGCTGCGCTTGCTCCACTATAGAATTGATCAGCTGTTCACAGGTCAGCAGTTCATCGATGACACCCGCCACCTGCCCTGAGGGCAGCACGCCGCGTGACGGCTCCCCGTCTACCATGGCCTTTTGAATAATCATCGGTGCGTTGGCAGACATAATCGCCTGTGCAGCAGTCATTTCATCGTCTTTGCCCATGGCTATGGCAGCTTTCAACAAGCTGAAAATACTCGCGTCAGTGTGCTTGCGAAAGGCAAGTCCGTTGCGCATGGCAATGAATAGCTTTTTGGCCGCGCCGGCTTTCTCCAGCTCTATCAGCAACTCGTTCATGATCATGCGCTGGGGTAAGCCATCCATCGCCCGGGACACCACGATCTCTCCCGGGTTCTTGCAATCGATGTAGCGCTGCAGGGTTTCCCTAGGCACTGGAGACTCTTCGGTCATCAAAAATCGCGTACCCATGGCAATACCATCGGCACCCCATGACAGAGCTGCCATCAGCCCCCGACCATCCTTGAAACCGCCGGCCGCCACCACGGGCACCTTATCGCCCACTGCATCGACAACCTGGGGGATGAGTAATGTGGTAGGAATAGCGCCAGTATGCCCACCGCCTTCACCACCTTGTACTGTGACCGCATCAGCACCCAACTCAACTGCCTTAATCGCATGTTTTGGCAGCCCTACTGTCGGCATACAAACGACACCAGCATCCTTAAGCTTCTGTATGAATTCCGGCCCCGGGGAACGGGAATAACTCACAGCACGAACACCATGACGAATAACCATGTCGACAATGTCTGCCGCGTTAGGCTGATACATGTGGAAGTTCACACCAAACGGTTTGTCGGTCAGTTCCTTCACGCGCAGGAGGTCCCGCTCCATTTCACTGGCAGGTATTGTCGCGCCCGCCAGAAACCCGAACCCACCAGCGTTACAGCTACCCGCTACAAGATTCGGATCTGCGACCCAGCCCATCGCGGTTTGCACAATCGGGTATTGGCACCCAAGCAGTTCTGTTAATCGGGTTGCAAGCATAGTCATTCTCCGCTCAGGAACGGTCCCCTGTTGGGTTGTCCTTGATCTGGTGAGCACGTTGGTTGTGCGGGTCCATCGTCGCGATAATATCGAGCTGCGCCTGGGATGGCGCTTGCGTTGCGGGCACATCGTCCGGGATATGCACCGGATAGCCTGTATTTTCCTGAACCTGCTCAGCGGTAATACCAGGATGCAGTGAAACCAGGCGAACCTGATGATCAGGGCCACCAAAATCCATAACACACAGGTCAGTGATTATCAGGCGAATATCGATATCGTCGAGGCTATGTCCCTTGGGCAGCCGCTCCGGGTTGTAACCGATTGACGACACAAAATCGCACTCTCCATCCATAAACACACGGGTATTATGGCCCGGCACGAAAAAACTGTTCGGGTGCGAAATAGAATTCCCGGGGAAGCCGCGGGCACCGAGCATCATCACCTTGGGCTGCTCGTAAGTACCGCCTAGTGCAGAAGTGTTGGACTGGCCAAATTTATCAATCTGGGTTGGTCCCAGCATGGCGTGACGCATGCCAGACCAAACGTTATCGAAGATACGTGAAAAGCCCATCCAGGATTCAGTGGCCGGCACAAAATCGTCCGCACGTTTGCCAATTGGATTTGGCTCGCTCAGCATCCAGGCTTCCGAATCCGTCATCATCAGGTCAGGGTTTGTGGTTTTCATCGCAAGGCTCGCCGCAAGCCGCGGGATCACACCGATGCCGGTAGCCAAAACTTCACCTTCGTTCTCAAATGCCTGGCTCGCCGCGACGATGCACAGTTCGGCCAGGCTATATTCAGTTGCTGCTGTCATTGATTTATTCTCCTGGGCCGATCAGTAGGTAGGCAATTCGATGGCGCGAATGGCATCCAGGCCACCCACGTTCTGCTGGTACTCTTCTTCATTAGCACCGAGAAACTGCTCGCAATAACCAGCAAACCCTTTTTCATCTTTGGCGGATGCGACATAGGCTTTGAAGTGGGGCACGTCAAAACCATACATCGGTGAACAGGAAGTGGGATGTGCGCCACCGGCGATCGGAATCACACCGGTAGTAGCAGATCGTTCCCAATGCACCATCCGTGCCTGTGCAGGATCGTGAAAGAAACTGGTATCAACCAGTTCATCACAGGACACGAAGGTCTTGTCCGCCGCACGAGCATACATGTCGTCCATGTAGTGGTCGGGGCCGGCAATCTGGCAGACACCGCGAGCGTCGGCCCGGTCAGCGTGTATGAGAGACGCATCCAGCTTCAGTGCAGGCATAGCCACCCACTCCTTATCATCATAGGGACTGTCGATGACTTTGATATCAGGGTTGCGGGTCACGATGTCGGTACCCAGGCCAATCTCAGTAGGCATAAAAGGCAAACCCCAGGCCGCGGCACGCAGACCCAGCAGCATCATGCCCTCGTCGATCTCCATAACGTCTATAGAAGCCGTCTGCCTGGCAATACGAAAGTAAGGCTCAAGCGGAATAAAGTCCAGGGAGACAAACGCGAAGACAACTTTTCGTACCTTGCCTGCGGCGCAGAGCATGCCCACATCCGCACCACCGTAGGAAACAATCGTTAGGTCCTTCAGGTCGGAACGCAGAATTTCACGCACCAGGGCCATGGGCTTACGCCGGGGGCCCCAACCACCGATACCGATGGTCATGCCATCTTCGAGTTGCGCAACGACGTCAGCCGCTGTCATTTGCTTGTCCATGAATACCTTTCCCTTTCTAGCCGACAATCCGCGCCATGCGGTAGTCGTGTTTAATAAAGTTGACGCCCAGTGTGCTCTGCGTGCCGCGCACGCCATCAATAACACTGATGCGCTTGTGTACAAATCGCGCCAGGTGCTCCGCGTTGCGCACCATAGTAATGGCGAGAATATCCGAGCGACCTAACATCACGCCGACAAATCCGAGTTCATTGATGTCGGCTAACTTTTCCGCCACCGCGTGAGTCTGGTCGGAGCGCTCGACCTCAATCCAAATGTAGGCCAAAGCCGCATCGCGAAAACGGTTGATGTTGGTCACTGCGGTGATGCGAATTTGTTTCTCTTGCTCCATGCGCTTGACCCGCGCACGAACAGTGCCTTCTGTAACTCCCAACTCCTCTGCAATCTCGCGATTGCTTACCCGAGCGTCTTGCGACAAACGCTCAACAATTGCCCGGTCGGATTCATCCAACTCACGCCGCATGGAAAGGCACCCAATCTGGCTGGTTCTTCAGTACATCCAATGCCAACGCTGGCGTCAGGCGACGCACGCCTTCAATACCGCCAAGCTTGTTGGTAATCAGTGTATTTAGCTCTGCCTGATCACGCGCCACTACAAGAATTTCGATATCCTGGGCGCCCACTACTACGTTGACCGAAAATACTTCCGGGATTTCGGCCATCTCCCTGGCAACACGCTCCGGCGATCGACCTTCAACTTGTACACCGATTGCCAGCAACATACCGAATCCCGCCGCCTCAGTATCCGTGACCGCAACAACGCGCATGGTGTTCGATTCTTCCATGCGACGCACACGCGCTCGCACTGTGTTCTCGGCAATATCCAGCTCTCTGGCGATGGCCCGGTAAGACAAACGACCGTCTTCGCGCAACAGCTCAATAATGGATTGATCTGTCTCATCGAGGTCGATGATGTGCCCGGTCGCACTGGCAGCGAGATCATTCATGGTCTAGCACAAACATAGTTTAGCCCACTCATGCTTTAGCCCAATTGGGCCAACACAGCTTTGTCGACCTTGCCGCCGGCATTCATGGGCAGCGCTTCGAGGAAGACAACGGTGCGAGGCACTTTGTAATTGGCCATCTGTTCACGCGACCAGCTTATGACCGAATCCGCGTCCAGCTCTCCGCCAGCATCCAGTACTACGTAGGCCTTCGCTACTTCACCCATGCGCTCATCGGCAACACCAATCACCGCAGCGCGCGCAACTCCAGGCATGCCACACAGCGCGTTTTCGATTTCAGCGGGATAGCAGTTAAAACCTCCCACAATGAACATCTCCTTTATACGACCGGTGATCTGCAAATAGCCATCTTCATCCATCACGCCCACATCACCGGTCTTGAGCCAGCCATCCTGGGTAATAGTTTCCTGGGTAGCCTGCGGACTATCGAAGTAATGCTGCATAACATTGAAACCACGGCACCATATCTCACCATCGGCTCCGGCTGGAACCGTATTGCCATCGGCGTCTACGCACTTCACCTCGACGTCGTCCATCGCCCGGCCAGAGCTGTGCGAAATAATCTCTGCACTGTCCTGGGCGCGGCAGATCGTCATAACGCCACAGCACTCCGTCAATCCATAGGCCGTCACAACAACGTCAAAACCCAGGTCTTCACGCATCTGCCGAACTAACTCAACAGGCACAGGCGCAGCTCCGGTCGACGCGAGTCGGAGACTGGAAAGGTCGTATTGCGCGCGCTTGGGATGCGCCAACAAAGATTGATAAATAGTCGGTGGCCCGGGCAGCATGGACACTTGCTCTCGCTCGATCTGCGCCATCACAGCATCCAGATCAAAACTCAGCACGGGCAGGATGCGTGCACCGCAAATGATCGCAGCCAACCAACCCGCCTTGTAACCGAACGAATGAAAGAAAGGGCTGATAATCAGATAGTTGTCATCGGCGCGCAGCCCAATGGTATTACTCCAGTTCTCAAAGGTCTGGATGTTCTGTCCGTGGCAGGTCACAACGCCTTT
>JBLFXU010000079.1:0-10127 GCA_047609575.1 Bacteroidia bacterium
TGGACAAGTACCGTGACGCGACCCCCGATATTATTGCCGCAGTGATTGACGAGGTAGGAAAGTTGGCCGCCGAAGTTTTGCAGCCGGTCAACAAGATCGGGGACGAGCAGGGTTGCCAATACGACCCTAAGACGCACAACGTCACCACACCGGATGGTTTCAAAGAGGCTTACAAGCAGTTTGCTGAGGCCGGATGGGCGTCACTTGATTCCCCGGCTGAATTTGGCGGCGCGGGACTGCCGCACACGCTGAAGTTTATCGTAGACGAAATGGTGTGCTCCAGTAATCTCTCGCTCGGCATGTACGCGGGGCTTACTCACGGTGCCATCAGTGCTCTATACGCCCACGGTTCCGACGCGCTTAAAGACACCTATCTGGAGAAGCTGGTCAGCGGACAGTGGACCGGTACCATGTGTCTGACGGAGCCGCAATGTGGCACAGACCTGGGCCTTATTCGCACTCGCGCCACGCCCCTAGGTGATAATAGCTACAGCATTGAAGGCACCAAGATCTGGATTTCCGGCGGCGAACACGACTTGGCGGAAAACATTATCCATCTGGTATTGGCTAAACTGCCCGGAGCTCCCGACACCACTAAAGGTTTGTCACTATTCCTGGTACCCAAGTACCTGCCAGAGGGAGCACAGCGCAATCCCGCATTTTGTGGCGGGCTCGAACACAAGATGGGTATTAAGGGCTCGTCGACCTGTGTCATGAACTTTGAGAAGGCGCAGGGATGGCTGATAGGGAAGCCCAATGACGGTATGCGGTCTATGTTCACCATGATGAACGAGGCGCGCTTAATGGTGGGTATGCAGGGACTGGGAATTGCCGAAATGGCCTTTCAGGAGAGCCTGGGATTTGCTCGTGAACGGCTGCAGAGCCGCTCTCTCAGGGGGCCTCAAAATCCAGACGGGCCGGCCGACCCTATCATCGTGCACCCCGATGTACGCCGCATGTTAATGCGTCAGAAAGTCCTTAACGAGGGTATGCGTGCCTTGGCTCTGTTTACCGGGCATCAACTTGACCTGTCTGTAGCACATCCGGATGCCGCGATAAGTGAGGGAGCCGATGACATGGTGCAGATCCTGACTCCGGTAGTGAAGTCGTTTCTTACAGACGAGGGCTTCAATAACGCCAACCAGGGACTTCAGGTACTTGGAGGCGCTGGCTTTACCACCGATTGGCCACTGGAGCAGCTGGTGCGCGACGCTCGCATCCCAAGAATTTACGAGGGCACCAACGGTATACAGGCTATGGACCTGGTGGGTCGCAAGCTTGGTCTGAATAACGGCCGGCTGATCGGTCACCTGCTGACTACACTTAATGACTACCTAAAGGTAAACCCCTCACTGGTACACCACGACGCGCTAGCCGCCGCCGTAAAATGTCTGGAGCAGGCCACTATGTGGATTGCCGGCAGGGGTATGGAGGACGCGGAGCAGGCCGGCGCAGGTGCCAGTCCTTATCTGCGTTTAATGGCGCTGACCGTCATCGCTTATTTGTGGTCGCGGATGGCTGCTGCAGCAAGGGAAAAACTGGATGCCGGCGAAGGTAACACGCCGTTGCTAGAGAGTAAGCTGGTGTCTGCAGAATACTACTTCGACAAGTTGTTGCCCGAAAATAGCTGGCTACTTGCCGATATTACCAGTGGTAAGGACAGCATGATGGCGCTATCGGACGAACAGTGGCAGGCCTGAAGAAGGTGCCTGCCATGAGCGCTTTACGCAGGCGGGAGTGGGGCGGTTCACCGCCGCTCAACTAAAAGTGATGGGCACGACCCCTGGGTGAGGTCGGGTCCATGTTAACAACAATGCTCCCAAGCCAATGGTCGCCAGCGGTAAGAAAGGTTCAAAAGGCCAAAACGGGAACCACACCGCAAGATCGGCAGACCATTGCTGCGACGTTAGAAAAACAGATGCTGGGTCTTGCCAGTAAGAGCCTGTAGCCGAAGCAAAAAGGCCCAAAGCCACAAACATGCTTCCCAGCGTTTTTGACAGCGCAGAGGCACTTCGTTCATCCGCCTTTTCTGCAGCGCGCAGACGCTTCTTACCCCAGGCGGCAATCCTTAGTGCAAAGGCAATAAAGCCGGCCCAGTAAAATATATAGTCATGCAGCAGTGGTGGACCTTCATAGTAGTAAAGGTTCCACCAATAGACGCTAAAGGGGTAAGCCCAAAGAATATAAATGCCGCCCTGTTGTATCAGCTTCCATTGTTTTTGAGTGATTTTTTTACGGGTGACCTGAAAAGATGTCAAAACCATAAGGCTTAAGAAAATATAGCCTACCGTACCCTCGATTTCGTCGCGCAGGACATAAATTTTTTCAAAATAGTACTCGCGAAAAAAGGTCGATATAATGAATATATATAACCCCTGCCATGCCATTGCGACTGCAAAGCACAAACCTACGTATTTTCGGTTGCGCAGTAGCCATCTGGAAAACACACTGGGGTAGAGCGTTTGCAGCGACGATGCTGCAACCACGATATAAATAAAAGGGATAGCCAAGCGGACAGAGTAGCCGATCATCTCTGACACAGCGGAGGCTGTATACATATCTAAACTCATCATTTCGAGAATAACGAGTATGGATATCGGTATCGCAATAAGGGCAAACAATGGCCAGCCATTGATAGCCCTATTTTTAAACATTGAGTCGAGAGCAACACTCATAATTATCTACTTACCCCTTTTAAATCACGCGAGCGTCATGTGTAACTCTGCCACTCTGCAGCCCAATAAACTTCCCAGCCTATAGGGTATTAGAGAAGTCATACAATCACCTTAAGCTTGGTATACGAAGCCTCTATTTCATGGTACGTTTTGGAAACTGTAAATACATGTAGTGAATTCGCGATGCCCGTCATATTTAAAAAACGATGCCACTCCGCACTCTTTGCGCTCATGGCTTTTACCCCGTGGCTATTGTCTATGTACATGCTATACGTGTTTGAAAAGGACCAAATATGGGTGGTAGAGACGCTTCATCGCGACAAAATGACAATCGCTATTTTGGTGACTGGCATGGCGCTATCTTTTTTCCTTCAATCCTATTTTTTGAAGCGTGAGAAGAATAACCATTAATTCCATAGTGTAATGCCTGGAGGGTAGCGAAGCACTCGCTAAGGTTCAGGTCGCCTCGGAGAACACCCAGGTCCTGTGGAATTATGCGCGCTTAAATAGCGGGAGAGATTACGCCAGTGCGCAAGCGCGGCAGAAGACGTATGAGAATAGCTAGCTACCCAACACGAGGATCATACAGTTCATGGATATAACGCAGCCCATCAGAGAGCTGGGGGCAGTGGACTCCGACCAGCTTAGCGAGGCCATTCTAGACCTGGCCGCGCCGCTATGGCGTGAAGAAAAGCTACGTCAAAAGAAGTATCAGGAGGTGCATTACAACACCGAGTCTCTGATTCTTATCTTTTGCGACCACGACGACTGGCCCAACATCGATGTTGTCAAAGGCGCTAGTTGGGAGCGGCTCTCGCCATTCGCTCTGCCATTAATGCACGAGATCATAGGCAGAGTGTATCCCCCCGGGGGCACCATCATCCGCGCGATGGCCGCCAAACTCACGGCTGGCAAGACCATCACCTCGCACACGGATCATCATCAATCGTTTCACCAAAGTCATCGTATCCACGTACCGATTACCACCAACAACAAGGTTCGCTTTATGATTGACGGTCGTCCCTATCGTATGAAAGTGGGTGAGGCCTATGAGATCAACAACCAAAAGCGTCACGGCGTCATCAACAGCGGTGATGAAGATCGTATCACCTTTATATTCGATTACGTACCTGGCAAGCCCCCGACGAATGAATCGCCAGGAGCATTAGCGTGACCTGCCTGATCGCAACCTCGGTCGTGCGCGGCAGCAATCAGGGAGAGAGCCACGGTGGTGTTTATCTCATTAATACCGACACGGACGAACTGTTCAAACCAGTCGATTGGAATAACGTGGATATCGACTGGAGAGGCCGGGGGTGGGACCGTGGGCTGCGGGGTATAGAGTTCCACGACGGCAAAGTCTACATTGCGGCCAGCGATGAGATTTTTGTGTTCGATCAAGGATTTCAACTGGTTGGGAGCTATCGCAACCGTTACCTTAAGCATTGCCATGAAATGTCGATACATCGGGGTCATCTTTTTGTAGCCTCCACCGGCTATGACAGCGTGCTGGGGCTGAACCTGGATACTGAGTGCTTTGACTGGGGAATGAGTATCGCTACCAACGGTATGGCGTTTGTGCCGCGGCGCTTTGATCCGCAGAGCGAAACCGGACCACTGTTGCTCAACAAGCTGCATTTGAATAACGTGTTTTGCAACGCGGGTGGTATGTACGTTAGCGGCCTTCGCAGCCGCGCGCTGCTGCGTTTTGCCGGCGAGAATCTGGGCGTGGTGACTACGCTGCCCGAGGGCTCACACAATGCGCGTCCATTTCGCGATGGGATTGTATTTAATGATTCTCGTGCCGATACGCTGCGTTACGAAAGCCCGGATACCCGCAAAGCCTGGCGGGTGCCGCGCTTTGCGGATCACAAGCTAACGCATGTGAACAAGGAAGACGCGAGTATTGCCAGGCAAGGTTTTGGTCGTGGTCTTTGCGTGGTGTCCGATCAGCAGATTGCGGCGGGCTCATCGCCCTCAACGGTCACTCTTTATGACCTTGAAGAGCAGCGTCCGCAAAAAGTGATTAATCTGAGCATGGATGTGAGAAACGCAGTGCACGGGTTGGAAGTATGGCCCTATGCGTGGCCGAAAAACCCGGCTGCACTCTAAGAGCGTCGGCTGTAGCTTACTGAGTCTCTAGCGAATAAGCAGGGACTTTGGACGGTCCTGCTCCGGGAGTTCCAATAGTACCGGTTCAAGATAGTCAATGAGCTCTTCGAGCTGCTCCTCATAATGTCGCCAAAGTGAAACTGAGCTACTGTAAATTGGCTGTCGTACTTGCTCGGAGCTCGCTGTTTTTACCGCACGCTGGTTTTGATGGAAGTTGAGCATGCTGTCTTGCCAGTCGAGGTTGCAGTGCGCGGCAATCGCTCTGGCCTGAGTGTCAAGATCGGCCACCACATCCTCGTAGTTGACGCGCAACACTTTGCCCGGGAGCACCGCATCCCAGTGCTTCATCATGCGCACATACTGCGTATAGTAATGTGCCAAATCGTAGAGGTCGTAGGAAAAAACCTGCCCGTTGGCGAATAATTGCTTGAACGTCCCCAGGCAGCTGTCCAGCGGATGACGCCGCGCATCGATCACCTTGGCATTGGGCAATATACTGTGTAAAAACCCTATCCCGGTGAAATTATTGGGCATTTTGTCGGTAAAAAAGCGCGCCCCACTGCGGTGCCTGAGCGTATTCTCGACGTACTCCTCGCCGATACCACGCACATGGTGAGCCTTGAGTTGATGCATCGCTTGGGGGTATTTTATGCCGTCGGCGCGATTGAGACCGGCTTGTGTCGCACCCCGAAGCAAGTAGTGCAGTTCGGCCGTACCCTCAACTTCACTATGACTGGCGAGAATTTGTTCCAGTAGAGTGGAGCCCGAGCGCGGCAGGCCTAGAATTAAAATAGGAGACTCATCTTGAGCACCCCAGCCCTCGCGCTCGGCAAAAAATTCGGCTGTAAATACGTCGATTATGCGATCGTTCTGAGTCTCGTACTCGATAGGGTCGTAGTTAACATTAGCGCGTTTCTTGCTGTTGCCGCGGCTGTAAAAATTGAAAGCCTGAGGATAGTCTTTGCGATCCTCAAAGGCCTTACCGAGTGCAAAAGAAAAAGCGACTTCTGAGTTCTGGTCGTCCGGTGTATCAGCAAGCGGGGCAAGTAGGGCTTGCATGGTCTGTACTTCGTCGTTGGAAAAACGAAAGGTCTTAAGATTAGCGAGACTCCAATACACCTCACCAAAGTCGGGCTTAGCGGCTGCGCAGCGCCGATAGGCATCGATAGCCTCTTCTTGTTTACCAATAGTTTTCAGGGCGTGCCCAAGACACAGCAGGGAAGGGACATACTGGTCATCCAAAGCAAGGGACTGCTGTAGCCAATCTATGGCCTTGTCCAGGTCCCCGGCCTTCAAGGCATTGGCGCCGAGGCGCTCCAGGGTATGCAGAGATTTGGGGCCCAATGCCAATGCTGACAGGAATGCAGCCTCGGCCTGCTCGAACTTTTGTTGCTCCCCAAGCGCCGAGCCAAGATTAACCCAGGCCTTCCAGAAATCCGGAGCCAGTTCCACAGCACGGCGAAAAAATGCGGCTGCATCGTCGTACCGTTCTCGCTTGACGCACAGTAAACCGAGCAACCTCAGCGCATCGAAGTTCTCTGGCTCGCCTCGCAGTACCTCATCATAGATTTTTTCGGCCTTGTTGTACTCTTCGCGCTGCACATGTTCCATGGCTTCTGCGAGGGCTCGGCGGGTTGGATTGGCTGCAAGTGAATCGGCAAAAACAGCTTCTGCCTCACCGCCGCGCCCCATCATGCTGAGAAGCTCAGCGAGACGCTGCCGGGGGCGCTCAGCATCGGGGTCCTGCTTAATGCAGCTGCGCAGTGATCGCAATGCCTCTTCGAGTTTACCTTGGGACATCTGCGCGTCGGCAAGATCGTCATAGGCCGGTGCGTGCTGAGGCACTAACCGCACCACATGAGTCAGGCGCTCCTCGGCTTCGACGAAACGTTTTTGCTTGGTCAGTGAAATGCCGAGCAGGCGCAGAAGATTGGGGTCGTTAGGGTTATTGACTAAGGCTGCCAGCAGAGTTCCGTCGGCAGTAGCATAGGCGCCAATACGCAGCGCAGCGCCGGCGTCCTCAAAGGCTTGGCGGCCATCAATTTGCTGCTGCGCCTTGCGCGTTAGCTCTTTCTCAGCGGGGTTCAAATACGTCTCCTGATGACCCGCGCATCACATCATGGCTGTTGTTGCGACCGGCGCTGCAAAGGCAAGAACGATAAAAATTCAGCAGCCTAGCTTAGCCGGGCATCAGAACCACTTGGTCCAGCCTATGATAATCTCTCGTGGTCGCACTGTAAACGCACGGCCATCGCCGAAACGCGGGGCAATAAACGTAATAGCGCGTTCATCCCAAAGGTTATCGATACCTACCCAGGCCGACCAGCCGCCCGCTTCGGAATCAACGGAGAAATATAGGGAACCTATGTCGTACGCGGGCTGGGTTTCCGGCACCGTTGCCCCGCCACCGAACAACAGCACGGAGGCCTGCGTCGAATTCACAGAATCACCCTGATAGCTGTAGTCAAAACGAGCCACTCCTGACAGGCCTTTTCCCCAGGGCAGTTCTTTGCGGTATTGCACGCTTGCCGCCACCTTCCAGTCTGGTACAACAGGTAATGCGTCGCCTTTCTCTCCGGCGATAATCGTGCCTCCATTTATCACAACATCGTCGTCAATACGCGCATCAAGATAGGTTGCCGCGCCGGTGATCTCCCAGTTTTCTGTAATCTGAAAGGCGAAAGTACCTTCCACCCCGTCAATAGACGCATTTCCGACATTGACCGTGGTGACGCCCGCGTCAGGTATGGTGACGGCGAGCTGGTAGTTCTCCCAATCCATCATAAACACAGTAAGGTTGGTGAGTAAGCGTCCATCCATCCAGGTAGCTTTACCCCCCACCTCGTAGTTTATCAGGGTGTCCGGCTCAAATGTTTCGGGTGCCCCGAGCGCGATCGTCGCAGGGTTCTGCGCTACAGCACCATTTCGACCACCTGGTCGCACACCTTCAGAGTAGGTGAAATACAGCATGGCATCGTCGGTTGGGGTCCAGGTGACATTGACGCGAGGGCTGAAGTCGTCGGTATCCTCTGTTACGTCAAAGTCGTCCGAAGGCGTACTGACATACAGAGAGTTTTCTGAGACGCTGCGCTCCGTAGTGAACCAGCGACCGCCGGCGGAGACCGCTAAATCATCGGTAAGACGGTAGCTGAGTTCCGCAAACACGGCATAGGTTTCGATGTCCTGTAACTGCCCGTTTTTGTCATCACCCTTGAGTCCGTTGTAGGTAAGGTCTTTGCGGTATCCTTGATCAAACCAGTCGTTGGTGGGTTCAACGCCGTAGTAGGTAAAGGCAGAGCCGTCACCGCCGTTGGCAGCTAGGTCATCGACAGAGGACAGGTAGTCCCAGTCGTTGTCGGTGCGCTCATAAAACGCGCCCACTAACCAGTTGAACTTGTTGCTGCCGTCGTCCTTGGACACCAGCCTGACTTCCTGAGCAAACGAGCTGACTTCCTGCTTCAGACTGATAGAGCCGGTGGGGTCAGCGCCGAAATCATAGGCATTTAAGTACAAATAGCAGTAAGCAGTTGCCGCGCAGGTGTCATAATCGAGGAATGCCCGAATCCCGGTGTTGTACTCCGCCAGGTCCAGATTATTAGCTTTGTATTGCGACATATAGGCCGTAGAATCGATATTGTAGTCGATGGTGCGGTTGTGGGTGCCACCTGCAATGGTCAGGTCGGCAAAACCGAGATCGCCTTGGATAATCAACGACAGGTTATACCATTCATCTTCGGTAGTCTCGTCCTTGAATTTAACCGTGTTTAGATCGCCGAATGCCGGGTTGAAGTCAAAACGGCCGTCGGTCTCTGACTTTTGATAGACAACGCCGGCGTCTATGGTCCAATTATCATTGGGCTGCCAACGCACCATCAAGCGGGCACCCTCGCTGGTCCAGTCGTTAACGTCATCTTCAACTTTGTCAGCGTTGTCTCGGTCGCCGTTGTCGGGACCATAGAGGCTGGTGGTTCCCAGAACATTGTCGATGTAACCGCCTTCGTGGTCATAAAACCCTACCAGACGCACGGCAAGTTTATCGGGAATGATAACCAGATTAGCCACACCGCTTGCATTGTAAGAGGCCTCACCTTCTGACAAGTAACCACCCTCGAGCATGACCGAGCCGCTGTTCTGGGTAGTATTGGGCTTGTTGGTGACAATCTTTAGTGTTCCGGACTGAGAGCCGGCGCCGTAGAGCGTCGGTTGGGGGCCGGACAGAGCTTCCAGCCGCTCAATGTCGTATAGACGGACATCCGGGTTTTGACCGTCGCGGGTAATGGGAATCTCGTCGAGGTAGAGCGTCGACGAACTAATCGCATCAAAGCCGGCGGGCTGGGATATCGCTCCCCGGAAGGCTATCGTTGATGCCCCCGGTCCCGATGTGCCAAAGGAAACACTGGTTAAATCTCGAGCGTAGTCTTCGAAGCCGCGGGCCATGCCCTCGCGCAAATCATCTCCACTGAATGCCTGAATGTACAGCGGCACTTCCTGGATATTTTGAGCACGTCGCCTAGCGGTGACCACGACTTCTTCTAATGAGTAGGCGCCGGCTTCCTTGGTCTGGGCGCCAGCTTCCTTGGGAATGCTGGCAAGCGCCGCCATAACGCCAAGGGCGATACCAGTGTGCATGAACGGAAAATGTGAGCTTTTTATCATTTTTTTCGTCCCCATAATTACATGGGATTAAAACTAGGCGAAAGCGAAACTAGAAACATCCGGCCCTATAGGGGTGATTAGAAGTATTCCACATTGAGGTCATACCGCTGCGGTTTGGTCTCGCCACGTTAGTTCAGAGCGCAGATTGGCGAGCGTTGAAGCTTGCGCCAGAAGACTTCTCTGATCGGTTCTCAACGTATAGGCGCGGTTGTCCAGCGGATGGGCGATGGCTAGGCTGACAAATCGTTGTCTGTAAAGCAAGGCAGGTACTATTGAATAGTTACGACACCATTGTTATTGGCGCAGGTCACAATGGACTGGTGTGCGCGGCTCTTTTGGCTCGCAGTGGCCAGAAGGTGTTGCTTGTGGAGGCTTCCGAGAGCGCCGGAGGTCTGGCCTCGACGCGGGAGTTTCATCCAGGCTTTCGTGTTTCGGTGGCGCACTCGGTGAGTCACTTTGCCGCCGAGGTGACACAAGAACTGAAGCTGTCCGAACACGGCTACCAAGAGCCAGTGGGTAGTATTCTCAATACCGTGGGTCTGAATCTCGCGGGCGAACACGTTGTGATCAGTAGCCAGGGCGTTGTCGGTGTTGATGCCGCCGATTCAATCAAGTTTCTGGAGTATCGCGCCTCGATGCGCCGGTTCGCTAATGCACTGCAACCTTCTTGGCTGAAAACTATGC
>JBLFXU010000080.1:0-10105 GCA_047609575.1 Bacteroidia bacterium
TAGTAGGCGCAAGCCAACTTATCTTCATCTACAACATGGCGAGCAGCCTGCGCAACGGCGAGAAGGCGGGCAAGAACCCCTGGGGTGCCACGAGCCTTGAATGGCAGACCCCCGACGTTCCACCTCGCCACGGCAACTGGGGTGCAGAACTGCCCACCGTACATCGTTGGGCTTACGACTACAGCGTCCCGGGCGCCGAAGATGATTTCATTCCGCAGAACCATCCGGTCACCGAAAACGAACAGACCGAAGGGCTCTGAGGAAAGTTTTTATGAATATTTTCAAAACCCTACAACAAAAACCCTGGATACCAGAGACCGCAGCAGCCAGTGCGGCAGGTGCTTACGACACACCCGATAAGGCCGACGCAGCACGCATCGCACTACGCTTTTTTCTCGCGGTTGTGGGTGTACTGTTTTTCCTCTTTATCATCACCTTCCTGTCACGCTCTCAGTATCCCGACTTCGAAGCGTTGGCAGGCGCGCCGTGGCAGCCTTTTACGGACACATCTCGCCTGTGGTTCAACACAGCGCTGCTGGCCTTTGCCAGTCTCGCGATGCACATGGGTTTGATTGGCACGCGCAAGGGCAAGTTGAATATTGCGGTGATAGGCATCAGCGCCGGCGTCTGCTTCACCGTGCTGTTTCTGCTCGCCCAGTTCGACCTCTGGCTGCACCTGCAATCCATGGGTTTCTACGTCAATAGCAATCCGGCAAACAGTTACTTCTATCTGCTGACTGCAGTGCATGGCCTGCACATGATTGGCGGCATCATTGTTTTATCAAACGTGGTATTCAGGGTCTGGTACGACAATGACCCAGAATCACTCGGCTCAACCTTAAAACTGTGTACTACATATTGGCATTTTCTGTTCGGCGTTTGGATGGTGCTGTTTGCCCTTCTCACCAGTCGACCTGAAACCATTAATGCACTGGCAGCAATGTGCGGATTCTGAGAGCCTAGCCCATGACCACACAGACGGATAAAAGCACCACCTACGACCAACCCGGTGTACCCGGGGTTGTCTCCGACTGGGCCGCAGATAGGCAAGTCTTCGACATGCCCTGGGGCAAATTGATGATGTGGCTGTTCCTACTCTCAGATACGTTTATTTTCAGTATTTTTCTCACCGGCTATATGACGGTGAGAATGTCAGCCTCAGAGGCATGGCCCAATCCCAGTGAGGTCTTCGCACTTGAAGTTGGCGGCACTCACCTCCCCCTTTTGCTGATTGCAATCATGACGTTCATCCTGATCTCCAGCAGCGGATCAATGGCGATGGCGGTGAACTATGCCTATCAGGGCAATAAGGCGCTGGCTGCCAAGCTAATTGTCGTCACCGCGCTGTTTGGCGTGTCTTTTGTAGGCTTGCAGGCCTTCGAGTGGACAAAGTTGATTACTGAAGAGGGGGTTCGCCCCTGGGGTAATCCCATGGGCGCCGCCCAATTTGGCTCAGCGTTCTTTATGATAACCGGCTTCCACGGTTTGCACGTGTCGGCGGGAGTGATCTACCTGCTCTGGGTGGCGCGGCGAGTAGGCAGCGGATACTACGATGGTAAAGGGCTTGAGATCGTTGAGATCGCAGGGCTGTACTGGCACTTTGTCGACCTGGTATGGGTCTTTATTTTCGCATTCTTCTATCTTTGGTGAGGTGTAACAATGAGTGAAACTGCCAGCCAGCAACACCCCATTGGTATCTATCTGAAGATATGGTTATTGCTCTTCGTACTCAGCTCCTTCTCCTACATGGTCGACTTCTTTCAATTGCAGGGATATCTGCGTTGGTCGCTGATTCTGATTTTTATGTTTTTGAAAGCCGGGTTTATCCTCGCAATTTTTATGCATGTGTCCTGGGAACGGCTGTCACTCAAGTGGGTACTGTTTATCCCACCGATCGCTATCGCGGTATTGATTACTCTCATGGCTATCGATGGGGACTACACGTTCCTGACGCGACAGGAATTTTTCGACCGATAACTACGCGGTAAATACGTGTCACCAAAGGCCCGAATGCTGGCGGGATTCGCTCTCGCCAATATAGTCATCTTTATCGTCGCGGTAGCACTCCTGCGCAGCCGTCCCGAACCCCCTCCATTGATTCAGGGCGTACTACTCCCACACGCTCGTGATATCAGCCCTTTTCAATTGATTGATCATCACAATCAATCGTTTACCAACGCTGACCTGAACGGGCGCTGGCATCTGGTGTCTTATGGTTTTACCACCTGCCCGGACATTTGCCCCACAACGCTTTCCCAACTGGTCAGCGTCAGCAATAGTTTGGAGCAACAGGGGCACCAGGAGCTTCGTGTTTTGTTTTACACAGTTGATCACCGGCGCGATACGGTTGCGCAGATGCGTTCCTATGTCCCTTTCTTTGACCCGAAGTTTCTGGGATTGACCCATATTGATGACAGTGCGAATCCGCATCTACCTTTTGAAAGCAGCCTGGGCATAATCGCTCAGCTCATTCCCAACACCGAGGAGGACGTTGAACCGTCACCCAATGATTACCAGGTCGCCCACGGTGTCACGCTGTTTCTGATCAACCCCGAGGGCAAGCTGCAGGCTATCTTTGAGCCGCACAATAAAGTACCGGGTGTGCCGGGCTTTGAGCCCCAGCAATTACTCAAGGACTACCTCGCGATACGTAATTATCTCGGCTGAAGTACCGTACACTTTGATCTAAACTGAGAACTGTGGAGTGTTCTGACTGTCACAGACACCGGTACCACTTACATCATCAGCTTGCGGACTAATTATGCAACACACGCTTTCGGCATTGGCTACCTCTGTAGCTCTAACACTCCTTATTTCTGCCTGCGGCGGGGGTGGAGGTGGAGGTGGAGGCGGAGGTGGCGACAACCCTGGTGAACCCGATCCTCCGGTGATACCCACGCCCACACCGACTCCCACAGAGAATTTCCAACTGACAGGGACCATTACTGCATCCCAAAGTCAGGCCGTGGATTCCGATACCAATGATCCAACGCGTATAGCCGTGGCTAACGATCACCCCTCAAGCCCTCAGGTCCTCGCCAACCCCGTTACACTGGGAGGCTACGTCAACCAGCCTGACACTGGAGCAGAGGGTCGTTCGCAGATTCTTGGGGATCCCGACGACTATTTCCTGGTAGACCTGCTCGCCGGACAACAGATCACCATGCTGATAGCTGACTTCGAATCAGCCGATGCCGATCTTTATCTTTACGACACGCTGGGCAACATCCTGGATTTATCCATCGATACAGGCGACCTGGAAGTACTAACGGTGTCCAAGGCCGGCACCTACATTGTCAATGTATTCGCCTTTGACGGTGCGACCAATTACATCCTGGCCATCGGCGCACCGGGCACCAGCGCACTGCCAACCTCACAACCCGACATCGTGCCTTTTGAGATGGTCGTTGAATTCAAGGACACACTATTGGATACGAGCGCCAACAGCGCCATAGATAGCACAGCTACCAGCATGGGTATGCAGCAACTCGCGGGGGGACCAGGGCGCAACCGTTTAATGGCCCTGCGCAACAATGTCCAGTCGAAGCAGATCAAGGCCAGGCTTGGCAAAGCCGCTGGCAAACTCGATCAAATAGGTAATGCTGCCTTGCGAGACCGCTGGGAAACTCTAATGGCGATTAAGACTTTACGTAAAGACCCGCGTGTTCAGTATGCCGAACCAAACTATCGAGTACGCGCGTTCGCCACACCCAATGACGAAGCCTACCCGATTCAGTATCACTACCCGCTGATCGGACTGCCCGAGGCCTGGGACATCAGTACCGGCAGCCCGGATGTCATTGTTGCCGTAGTGGATACCGGAATACTGTCGAACCATCCTGACCTCGCGGGACAGTTGGTGGGTGGCTATGACTTTGTTCGCGACTCGATTAACGCAGGAGACGGCAACAGTATCGATCCCAACCCCGAGGATCCCGGTGATTCATCCAGCACTAGCACCGGCGGCTTCCACGGTACTCACGTGCTGGGCACCATTGCGGCGCGCGGCAACAACCAGATTGGCGTCGTAGGCGCTGCCTTTACCGCCAAAGCCATGCCTCTGCGCGCCCTGGGGATAGACGGGGGCGGCACAAGCTATGACGTCAATCAAGCAATCCGCTATGCGGCTGGCCTGCCCAATGACTCGGGCAGCGTGCCTGCGAAGCCTGCTGACATTATCAATCTCAGCCTCGGTGGTGGTTTTTTCAGTCCGGCTGAACAGAATCTGTTTGATCAGGTACGTACAGCGGGTGTGATGGTTGTGGCTGCGGCGGGTAACGAAGCAACAACCGCGCCCAGTTACCCTGCTGCCTACGATAATGTGATTTCCGTTAGCGCTGTAGACGGCCAGCGCCGCATTACCTCGTACTCCAACACGGGTGCCCAGGTTGATGTGGCTGCGCCGGGCGGAGACAGCAGCGCCGATCTGAATGGCGACGGTTACCCCGACGGCGTACTCAGCACAATCGGTTCCATGAATGGCGGGGACATCAATTTTGCTTACCGCTTTTTGGATGGCACCTCGATGGCATCACCTCACGTAGCTGGTGTACTCGCGCTGATGAAGAGTGTAAATCCTGATCTGACGCCCGATGATATAGACGCGCTGCTGGTATCGGGCGCACTGACCGATGACCTTGGCCCACCTGGCCGGGATAACACCTATGGCAATGGCCTGATTAACGCCCAACTGGGAATTTTTGCCGCGCTGGAAGCCGCCGGCAATTCCCCCGCGGACAATCCCCGCCTGGTCTCGTCTGCCAGTACATTGAACTTCGGCGGCACAGGCACCAGTCTGGAGCTTTTGTTACGCAACGGCGGCAAGGGTGATCTCACGCTCAACTCAGTAACCAGCTCTGAACCGTGGCTGCAGTTCCAACCTCTAGATGTGGATGAGTCGGGCCTCGGCTCTTACAACATCATGGTAGACCGGTCCGGCCTATCCGCGGGCGTTTATGACGGCACTATCACTGCCGAATCGTCGGTCAATATCATTCTCCTACGCGCACTGATTTCTGTGGGTGGCGCAGGTTCGGGCTCAGATGTCGGCGTAATCTATATTCTGCTCTATGACCCAGCCACCGACGAACCGGTCACACAGTTCGTCTCAGCCGGTGAAAGCTCTGTTTATCCTTTCCAGTTCTTCGATATTCCAGCGGGTGAATACGAAATCATCGCAGGCTCCGATGCAGATAACGATCTGTTCATATGTGATGCGGGCGAAGCCTGTGGTGCCTTCTTAACGATAGACCAGCCGATTTTTATACAGGTAGAAGATGACATGGAAGGCCTGGACTTCCCGGTAGAGTATCAAGTGTTGCTGCCGCAGATATCAGGACAGCAAACTGGCAGCGCCGGACAAAGTAGTGGCAACAGTAACGGTAACGGTAACGATAAAACCAGACGTGGTATCAAGCGCATGTCTATACCAGAAGGCGCAGTGCCAGAGGATGAGGCTCGCTAGCCCGGACCCGGCCCTTTCAGTCTGACAGCCGAGACGCAGTATCTGCGAGGCGTAACTGCAGCCAGTAGATTTCGTAGTCATTCTTCAGGCCATTCTCGGCGTTGACCAGCAACGTTTCCAGCGCTTGTTGACGGAGATTCAGCGCCGGCTTGTTGGTCGGCTCACCCTCTAATACAACCTCGATAATATGCAGTGCCTTAACTGGCTCACTGGCAGTCAAATAATTACTGGCCAGGCTCAGCAGTGCCTCACCGCCAGCGACCTTCGCCAGATCGGCATATACTTCACGAACAGGCACAGGGTACAACTCAGTAGTACTTTCAAAACGGAACCAGGTAGCATAGTAAACCCAGATACTTCTGACCGCCCAATCAACACGGCCATGGTTCTGTACCAGGTCCAAATGCGGCGGCAGCTTGATCTCTTTCATCAGTTCGTAGACCGACTTGCCGCCGTTCATGCCCGCTACAGTTTCGTCATGCACATACTGCACTGCTCCGCGGATACGTTGCATATCGGCGCGAATTTTCGCCGCGCCCACAGTGGGATCCATGTGGCTGGGGACAACAATTTCTGGATCCAGCAGCAACAACAGGTCTAATGACTTTACGTACTCCATTGGCTTGCGAATTTTTTCGCCGCGCATGGTAAATATAAAGGGGAATTGTGGAAACTGCGGGCCGAAAAGTCACCAGCGAAGAGGATTTTTTGTGCCGGCAACCAAAGCACCGCGTTGTCGGCGCCTTCGGCACCCGGCGTACCAATCACCTGAAACTCTACACCACCCAAGGTGAAACTGTGTGTCTCCCAATCGGCCACAGTTATAGTCGGCTCAATGCCGCCATAGCGCATCATCTCTATATCGGATTTATCTTCCCATGCGGGCATCCACGGAAATAATGTGCGGTTGCGACCATACTGATAGGGCTCTAACTGACTGAGGTAACGCTGCTCTTCAAGAAAGTCACCATGGGTTACTATCTCGGTGTCCTCTTCCTGCCAAAACCGCGCGCCGCCAATGTGATCGGCGTAAGAGTGGCTCAGTACAATGTACTTCACCGGTGCGTCCGATTCTTCTTTAAGTAATCGCAGTTGCGGTTCAACTTGCAACACAAGGCCCGTATCAAAAATCACGTTACCTTCGTCTGTAGTAATCATCATGGTGTTGCCAACACCCATAGCGTAGTGCACGTTCGGCGCAATGCTTTTGACATCTACACTCGCTACGGCAAGGCCTGCTGTGCGATTGGTTGCGCAACTGGCTGAACTATCTGCCGCATTTTAGAGACCAGGCAATCCAACCCTGTCCATGCAATATAGTTCGGGTTGGGCAGTTCCACGAGGGTCGCGGTGGCCAAAATAGGTATCGTGCAGGAACTACTAGTGCGTAGGCCAATGTCGAGGCCGAAACGGTTAACGCTTAGGAGGATGGGGTATCCGGCTGGCGACTCCCGATAAGGAGACCAGCCGGAGGAGGGTCAGGCTGCCTTGCGCCTGGTTGCTTTCTTAAGCGGCGCGGCCTTTTTCTTGGCGGCGACCTTGCGCTTTGGAGCGGCTTTTCTCTTTGGTGCTGCCTTTTTCTTCTTGGCGGCTACCTTTCTCTTTGGCACTGCTTTTCTCTTGGGAGCAGCCCTTTTTTTCTTGGCTGCTGCCTTTTTCTTAGGCGCCGCCTTCTTCACAGACTTTTTCTTTGCAGCGCCTTGTTTACCAGCGGCAGCCTTCTTTTTGCCAGTGCCTTTTTTCTTGGACTTTTTCTGCTTGCGATTGGCGGCGCGCTCTACCATTGCGGCCGCCTGATTTGCCGCTCGAGCTCTGCGATCGGCCAGAACCGCATCCGTTTTCACTGTCACCATCTTCTCGGCGGCCTCATAGGCTGCCTTGGCGATATCACCCACTGCATCGGCAAGATGCTGCACCTGCTTCATCAGGGCGTCGACTTTCTTCTGGTTATCGAGAGTCGCGCGCTTGCGCAGCGTGCCCCGGGCTTTTTTCAGGCGGCTATCTGCCGCGGAGTACTTCTTCCGCGCCGCTCCCAGCTCCTTCTTCAATTTGCTGTGGGATTTTTCCGATTGGGCCACCAGCCGCTTACGGAGTTTCTCAACTTCACGGTTTGCCCTCTCAGCCAATTTGGTGGCCCGGGCCAGTTCTTTTTCAAGCATCGTATTTGCCTCTCCATAATCCAACGAGTGGGTACTAACTAAAGTCAGTGTAGAACCTATTTATGGGCTTGTAACGGCTATTTTTTGATGCGAGTCAATCCAAGGCCGAAAAACCCTTCATCGCGAGGGAGTTTTTATCGTCAGTTTCCTTGTACTAACGCTGGGTGCGTACGATACTTCATAGATCACATCGCCTGCAGGATATCCGGGGTTACTTTTGCCCCAATGAGGTGAGTGGTTCGGAGGCCCTGGTGCTGTCACAGCGGGCTTTCTGGCTCGACCCGACGCACTGCAGTATTGAATTCTAAAAACCAATGGGGAAACCACATGGAATATAACGCGGATGTACACAGCATTGAATGTCCCAAGTGTGGCCACGGCATGGAGGAAATTACCTACGGCGGAGATCTGGTTATCGACCGCTGCAGCCACTGCCAGGGCATGTGGTTCGATCACGGCGAAGCCGAGCTGCTGAAAAGCAAGTGGATGGGCGAAGCGCTGGATGTCGGTAAAAAATCAGAAGGCAAAAAATGGGACGCGGTTGATGACGTCTCCTGCCCTCGCTGCGGCACACAAATGGAAAAAGCATCAGACCCGGACCAGCCACATATTTGGTACGAAGTGTGCCAGGAGCACGGCATGTTCATGGACGCTGGCGAATTTACCGACTTCAAGCACGAAACCCTGGCGGACTGGTTCCGCAGCCTGATCAAGGGTTCGCGCTAGCACCCGTCAGACAGCGCCTCTTCGGGCAATGCAATAGGAATAGCAAGGCCTATACGGCATAAAAAACCCCCTGCCTTTCAACAGGGGGTTTTTACTGTGGTCGCTACCCCATACCGGGCTGAGCCCTTACCAGGTATAGCCCACACGCAGACGGTAGGTTTCATCCAGATCATCCACGTTGTCCACCGCGCCAGCGTTATATTCAAGTATCGCCTCGGCAGCTGCTTCGAAATTCCACAGCAATGGAAAGGCCAGGCCAAAGGTTGAATTGACGATCACATCGCCGGTATCTTCGATGTTCCAGACACCTGTCTGATCAAAGTATAGACGCGAATCTCCGCCCAAATAGTCACTGGTGACATTAATGGCCCAGTTCGCAGCGACATAATTGTCGTCCTCAGCCACTTTAAAGTCTTCATCGACATAGGAAGCACCTAACTCTGCCGACAGGGTGAAGACAGGCTCGCTATAGAACAGGCGACCAACGTAGGGGCCAATCAGAGAACGAAGGTCCAGATCAGCGAACTTGTCGTGCTCAGCAAAGACCCGAACGCCAACATAATTGGGATCAGCCAGAAAATAATCGTACTTACCGGTAACCTGCCAATTATCGGCGCTCTTTTCGCCGTTCACCTCGTCGGTCTCCCCGTGCCACTGGAGGGTATAGCGGTCCTGCGTGCTCAGCCAGACGGACTCCAGTTTATAGTCCGCTTCATCGGTATCCGTATTGCCGCGCTGCATCACAAGAGCCAAATTGGCCAGACCAGACCATTTATAGCCCTGTCCCAGCTCCCAGGGCTCCGGATTTGCCACACTCAGCGCAGATAACGGGTAGGCAGCGCCGCCATCCAGCACCAGTTGCCCTTCCTGCACCAGCAGGGGCGCGTCTTCCAATAAGCTATCATCGGACATCAACAGCACGGTCGTGGCGGCCGTTTGCATGGACTCCACCTGATCCAGGCTAATACTGAGCGTGCCGGCAAAATCGGTTTCTATGCTGACCACACCATCGCGCACCCCTGTTACGGTGCCCACAATGCGAGAGCCATTAAGCAATTGCACTTCATCCGTGCCAGCGTCAGCGAAAGACAACTGACAAACGCCCATAGCGAGGGCCAGCCCCAGAAGAGCCCGGGAGAGAACATAGTTCAGGGACATAATGGTTTCCTTGATGAGAGATGGAACTCGCCCTCTGCCAGGGCGACTAAGCTTGCGGTAGGCGCATGATAATGAAATCGGCAAAAACTTCCTATACCCAAATGTAAATACTCGCTTTTTACATCCGGGTACGCCGGGATGGCCTTAGCTTGGCGCACACTGCTAGACTCCCACCTACTATCAAGGAGATAACCATTGAGCCAGTATAACTATGACCTGTTTGTAATCGGCGCCGGATCAGGCGGTGTCAGAGCCGCGCGCATGGCCGCAAGCTTTGGCGCCCGGGTTGCCATAGCCGAGGACCGCTACATGGGCGGAACCTGCGTCAATGTCGGCTGTGTGCCAAAGAAGCTCTATGTGTACGCCTCGCAGTTTGGCAAAGACTTTCAGGATGCTCGCGGATTCGGCTGGCAGTCCAGCAAGCCTGATTTTGACTGGTCGGTGCTGCGAGACAACAAGCGCGAAGAGATCTCACGCCTCAATGACATCTACCGAAGGCTGCTGGATGGGGTCGGGGCAGATTTGCTAGAAAGCAGGGCAACCATTATCGATGCTCATACGGTTGAGGCAGATGGCCAACAGTACACAGCAGAAAAGA
>JBLFXU010000081.1:0-9987 GCA_047609575.1 Bacteroidia bacterium
ATACCAAGGCGCTGGGCGGTAGCAGCATCAGCCATCTTTGCCGGCAGCACCACCGGACATTTATTGATGTGAATAGACTTCAATCCAGGACGCTCTACACCCTCGGGGAAGTCCTCGTTTCGGGTATAGAGCAATGCGGCTATCTGCTGCGCGGACAGCTCCATCAGGGGAGCGGGGTCAATATCCAGGTCATAACAGATGACCTCATTTTTATTGGTTGGATGCATTGCCAGTGGCGCTACCAGGGCAATATTGTGACGTTGCGCCCCAAACATTCCCGAGACATGCAGCACCGGCTTCATGGCGGTGATATCCAATTGCGACATCACGGAGCGTTTGTCGCGGTTGTTCAGCAAGTGATCGAATAATCGTGGCTGGCGTTCACGCACCAAGCGCGCAAGTGCAATAGTCGCATGCACATCCGACAGAGCATCGTGAGCCGCCTCGTGGCTGATGCCATTGGCCGATGTCAGATCTTGCAATCGGAAGCTGGGTTGGCCGTCTTCGCGCAGTGGCCACTCAATACCCTCTGGTCGCAACGCTCTGGCCGTGCGCATCATATCGATAATGTCCCAGCGCGAATTACCGTTTTGCCACTCGCGTGCATAGGGGTCGTAGAAGTTACGATACAAGGTGTAGCGCGTGATCTCGTCGTCAAAACGCAGTGAGTTGTAACCTACGCCACAGGTACCTGGCAACGCCAACTCCTCATGAATCCGCGCGATGAATTCACATTCTGGCACACCCTCGGCAAGGGCTTGCTGAGGGCTGATACCCGTCACCAGACAAGCGCCGGGCTGAGGCAGGCAATCATTCGCCGGACGGGCAAACAACACCAGCGGCTCTCCAACAGGATTCAGGTCCGCATCGGTGCGCAGGCCGGCAAATTGCACCGGCCTATCTCGGGAGGGATCCGCCCCGAAGGTTTCGTAGTCGTGCCAGTAGAAAGTTGTGTTGGACACTGTGCTTATACGACTTCGATGGCCTGTTCTTCAATTTTGGCCTTCCAGATCTTCGGGCCGATTTCGTGCACCGAGTTACCGTTAACATCGACCGCCACAGTCACTGGCATGTCCTTTACCTCAAACTCGTAGATAGCCTCCATGCCCATTTCCTCAAAAGCTACCACGCGAGCCGATGTAATTGCCTTGGACACCAGATAGGCTGCACCGCCCACGGCCATGAGGTAAACCGCCTTGTGCTTGCGAATGGCTTCGATGCCGACTGATCCTCTTTCCGCCTTACCAATCATGCCCAGCAAACCCGTCTGCTCCAGGATAAAGTCCGTGAACTTATCCATTCGTGTTGCGGTGGTCGGGCCAGCTGGCCCCATGACCTCATCACGAACCGGATCTACAGGGCCAACGTAATAAATAAAGCGGCCCTTGAGATCCACCTCTGCGGGCAGGCCCTCGCCACTCTCGATGAGTTCCTGCATTTTCTTGTGCGCAGCATCACGTCCGGTGAGCATTTTTCCGGACAGCAGCAGCGTATCGCCTGGCTCCCATTGTGCAGCCTCCTCTCGCGTCACTGTATCGAGATTTATACGACGCACACCTTCACCCACCTCCCAGGTAATATCCGGCCAGTCATCAATATTGGGTGGCGTCTGCAGTGCAGGACCGGAACCATCGAGGACAAAGTGCGCGTGCCGGGTAGCGGCGCAATTGGGAATCATTGCCACCGGCAACGATGCAGCATGCGTAGGGTAGTCCTTAATCTTAACGTCCATAACAGTCGTCAGGCCACCCAATCCCTGTGCGCCAATGCCTAGCTTGTTAACCGCCTCCATTATCTCGAGCCGCAGCTCCTCGACCCGGTTGGCTGGGCCGCGCTTGCGTAAAGCATGAATATCGATGGGCTCCATCAACGCTTCCTTGGCCATCACCGCTGCCTTCTCTGCGGTACCCCCAATACCAATACCCAGCATACCGGGCGGACACCAACCCGCGCCCATGGTCGGCACAGTCTTCACTACCCAATCGACAATACTGTCTGAAGGATTGAGCATCACCAGCTTGGACTTATTCTCGGAACCACCGCCCTTGGCGGCGACCTGAACATCCAGCGTATCGCCCTCGATGACCTCCATATGGATAACCGCGGGAGTGTTGTCCTTGGTATTGCGTCGCGCTCCGGCAGGATCAGCGAGAATAGAGGCACGTAACACGTTATCCGGGTGCGTATAAGCGCGGCGTACCCCTTCGTTAACCATATCTGCCACGCTCATGGTCGCATCCCACTGCACATTCATGCCAATTTTCAGGAATACGGTAACAATGCCAGTATCCTGGCAAATGGGTCGATGTCCCTCTGCACACATGCGCGAATTGATGAGTATTTGCGCCATGGCATCCTTCGCGGCCTGATTCTGCTCCCGCTCATAGGCTTCATTGACTGCCTGTACAAAATCCAACGGGTGGTAGTAAGAGATAAACTGCAGAGCGTCGGCAACGCTATCGATGAAATCGTCCTGACGGATGATGGCCATATTCTGGATTCCTTATGACACTCAAAGGGGGCGACATTATACACCCCGTAGGCTAGACGAGGCAGCCAGCAAAACCTGCCTTTAGGGCGTTGCCTGAAGTGAGCTCACGGTATTGCGAAGCTCCAGCAAACTGGCGTTGACCTGCTTGCGGAAGGCATTTATGGAGCCGACCCATTCCTCGTTGGTCTGAACCCGTTTTGACAGTCGGTTCATTTCCAGTTCGATGCGATTCAGGGTATCTGCGACGCGCTCAACCTCGGTCTGGTTGGCCTTGGCACTGCCCATTAATCGGGACAGATCACCCGCCACGCCTTTCAACCTATCCAGATCAGCGGAATCTGCCTTGAGTTGCGTTTGTACCGTGCTCATATCGCCTTGCAGGCCGCTGATCTGGGGGCCATATTTTTTGTCGGTGGCTTCAAGTTTACCGAGCCGCTCTTTGGAACTCTTCCAGACATTGTCCCAGAGCTTGCGTACTTCCTGATCGAGTTCCTTGATCTTCACAGCCTGCACTTGGGAACTTTGGGCCATGCCCTCATCAGTATCGGATAAACGGTCTTCAAGATCGGATATGCGCAGGGAATAGTCGTCCATTACCCGTTCAGCGCCCTGCAATGCTTGCTGCAGCTGCCAGGCCCACGCACAGGCCACTGCTGCGACTACCAGCGCTAGGGTTATAAACAAGCGTGCCAAAATTCCAGACCCGCCGGAAGAAGGCGCCTTTTGCCCACCACGCCTGGAGTTGTTACCACGTCTACTGCGCGAACCTCTAGCGCCGCGTCCATCCTCTGGGACAGGCACTATAGACGGAATCACTTCAGGGGGATCTTGGGCCATGCTTTTACCCTACTACTGGTCTGCGGCAACTATACAGTGGCAGCCGCCGCTGGAAATAAAAAAGCCGGGAAAAACCCGGCCTTTTGATGGTGCGGTTGTCGCTTACAGAAAATGCAGCAGCGCCCAAATCAAGGCAGTCAAACCAAGACTGCAATGAATCACGCCTTTAACACTTGTCATAGGCCCGGTCTTACCAAATAGAGCATTAGCTTCAAGCAAGACAATGACAGCGATCGCTGCCCAGAACCCGGTCCCGTCCGGCGAAGCAACAACAAGGTGCTTGGCCCCAAGCATGCAGAACAACATAGGAGCCGAAAACAAGGTGTTAGTGCGTGACGCCAGGCCAGCCTTGGCGGCATTGGAGGGTCCGTCACCGTCTTTAAGGCCCAACACGACCTGTTGAGCCGGCCAAATGATCAGCCAGACGTTGAGGAACATGAAAGTACCTGCCAGAGCACCCACCCAGATTACCGGGGAAGAAGCAAAATATTGAAACGCACCCACCTGGCCTAACAGCACAACGCCTGTCACGAAGGTAAACATGGCGCCCCAGCGGAACCACCATAGCGCCCTGGGCGCGAGTTTCTTCATTGCGTCAGCTTTGGCGTCAGGCTCGGCTTCCTTGAAGTACTCGCCTTGAACGAAATTAAAGTAGTACAGCATGCCTATCCAGGTAATACCGAACAGGACGTGAGCCCAGCGGAAGAGAAATTCTACGACAGCCATAATGGCCTCCAGTTGTTGTAAATTGTTGTTTCAAACTCCGGGAAGATTGTACACCGTCCTTCATGGCGGAGCTATCTGAGGAATAGTAAGAATAAAAAAACCCCACCGTAAGGCAGGGTTTTAGGTTTCAGCGCAAGGCTGGCTACATCATGCCGCCCATGCCGCCCATGCCGCCCATGCCGCCCATATCCGGCATACCGCCGCCGGCACCACCTTCATCAGGCGAATCAGCGACCATCACCTCAGTGGTGATCATCAAGCCAGCGACTGAACCGGCTGCCTGCAGCGCAGTACGGGTGACCTTGGCGGGATCCAGGATACCCATCTCGATCATGTCGCCATACTCGCCACTAGCCGCGTTATAGCCGTAGTTGCCTGTGCCCTGACGCACTTTGTCAAGTACGACAGAGGCTTCGCCGCCGGAATTGGCAACGATCTGACGCAGAGGACCTTCCATGGCGCGCAGTGCTGCAGCGATACCGTGATTCTGGTCTTCGTTGTCGCCTTGCAGGTCAGCAACCGCTGCGATAGCACGCACCAGAGCAACACCACCGCCAGCTACCACGCCTTCTTCCACAGCAGCGCGAGTAGAGTGCAGAGCGTCTTCGACGCGCGCTTTCTTCTCTTTCATTTCGATCTCGGTGGCAGCGCCAACCTTGATCACTGCAACACCGCCGGCCAGCTTGGCTACACGCTCCTGCAGCTTTTCACGATCGTAATCAGAAGTAGTATTCTCGATCTGAGTGCGGATCTCACCAACACGAGCCTGGATAGCGGCCGCATCGCCAGCGCCATCAATCAGAGTGCTGTTGTCCTTATCCATGGTGATGCGTTTGGCGCTACCAAGGTGCTCCAGAGTCGCAGACTCAAGATCAAGACCCACTTCCTCAGAAATCACAGTACCGCCAGTCAGAATAGCGATATCCTGCAGCATGGCCTTGCGACGATCACCAAAGCCAGGTGCTTTACAAGCAGCCACTTTTACGATACCGCGCATATTGTTCACTACCAGGGTAGCCAGCGCTTCGCCTTCAACATCTTCGGCTACGATAACCAGCGGACGGGAGGCCTTGGCAACCTGCTCCAGCAGGGGCAAAAGCTCACGAATATTGGATATCTTCTTGTCGACCAGAAGAACGAACGGATCTTCCTGTTCAACACTCATGCTCTCTTGATTGTTGATGAAGTAAGGTGAAAGGTAACCGCGGTCGAACTGCATACCTTCAACTACGTCCAGTTCGTTTTCGAGACCGGTACCTTCTTCAACTGTAATGACGCCTTCTTTACCAACCTTATCCATCGCCTCAGCGATGATGTCGCCAACCTGGACGTCGGAGTTAGCGGAGATGGTGCCAACCTGGGCTATTGCCTTGCTGTCGGTGCAGGGCGTGGATGCTTTCTGGATTTCCAGCACAGCGGCGGCTACTGCCTTATCGATGCCGCGCTTCAGATCCATAGGGTTCATACCCGCAGCGACCGACTTCAGACCTTCATTCAGAATGGACTGGGCCAATACAGTAGCAGTGGTAGTACCGTCACCGGCAGCGTCAGAGGCCTGGGAAGCAACTTCCTTCACCATCTGTGCGCCCATGTTTTCAAACTTGTTTTCCAGCTCGATTTCCTTGGCTACCGATACACCGTCTTTGGTTATGGTCGGGGCACCAAAGGACTTATCGAGAATGACATTGCGGCCCTTGGGCCCAAGCGTGGCTTTTACAGCATCGGCGAGAACGTTTACGCCCTTGAGCATTAGCACACGTGCGTCGTCGCCAAACAATACTTGTTTAGATGGCATGATTTTGTTCCTTGATTTCTATTGCGTTATCTTCAATTGGGTGCCGCTTTAGTCGGCTGACTTAGTCAACTACAGCGTAGATTTCACTCTCGCCCATGATGATCAGCTCTTCGCCATCAATTTCGATGGTGTTACTGCCGGCATACTGGCCGAAAACCACGGTATCGCCAACTTTGACAGCCAAGGCGCGGATCTCACCGCTGTCCAGCGCTTTACCATCACCAACGGCGACAATTTCACCCTGATTCGGCTTTTCTTTGGCAGACCCGGGCAACACGATGCCACCGGCTGATGTTGATTCTTCTTCGTTGCGGCGGATGACCACACGGTCATACAGCGGACGGATTTTCATCTCTGTACTTCTCCAAACTCTAGGTGTTATGGGCCCCGAAGGGGGGGTCAGCTTGCTTAATTGGGGCGGGAATTGAGATTTCAAGCCACAATTAGCACTCTTTTCAAGAGAGTGCTAATTCTAGTCACGAATCTTCGGGAGTCAAGGGCTCAGCAGGTAATCCGGGAAGCACAGAAAATTGATAGAAAAACCTTTACTTACAATGCGTTATCGCTATTTCTCTTTATCCACACGGCGATAACTGCCCTCTATGGTGTGGTTCACTGACGTATCGTGGTCCGGAATATAAGGATCGGGGCTAGAACCACCACCGAGAAACCGGGCTAAACGCCGTCGCAAAGGGCCGATCAAAACAAGCAGGGCTAAACAGTCCGTTAACACGCCGGGCACCATCAACAGCAGTCCGGAAAACCCCAGTGCCATTTCATCCACTAACAGCTTCGGAGCGAGCACCTTTCCGCTCTGTAAACCATTGAGCTGCGCAAATAAACCTTTGCCTTGACGCTGCAGCATGGCCAAGCCGAGAAAAAGGGTCAACAGCACATAAGCCAGTGCGGTCAGTGCACTGGTTTCGATTCCCAGCTGGATCAGGGTTAACAGCTCCAGCCAAGGCAATAACATGAAGATAAAACGCATAGGTCGTGGGCTCTCCTGTTCAATATATGGGGTCGCCCCAGAGCATTGCAAGGCATTACAACGCTAGCCATCTCGACCAAGTCCGCGGGCTCTGCGACACTGCACAACACAGTCTCAGGTAAACGTCTTTATGGTAGTGCAGGAACCCAACATCAACCAGCGTATCTGGCAGGTCGTGGCTGCAATTCCTGTTGGCAGCGTGAGCACCTATGGCGAGGTAGCTACTCGCGCCGGACTGCCCGGTGCCGCCAGACGCGTAGGCGCAGCACTGCGTAATCTACCCAATGAGACCCGCATACCCTGGCACAGGGTAATCAATGCTTCTGGCAGGGTCTCCCTACCGGTCGGATCTGCCTCACACAAATTACAACGCGAACGACTGCGCTTCGAAGGAGTGGTCTTCAAAAGAAATGGGGCTATCGATCTAAAAAAATTTAGATGGTAGGTGGATCTGGATACCGTTATCTGCGGCGATGAACCTTGCTAGCATGGTTCGGTAAATGCCCTATGTAATGGAACCTCTTACGCGTGACCACGTCACTGCTACCCCGAATTTCGGCGAACTGCAGCCTATAGGTTTCCAGTATGGCATTGCGCGCCTCCGGTGTAACATTAGTCGTGGTACCACCGTGTAATTGGTGAAAACAGCCCTCTCCTATAAGCTGCACAGCGGTGCCGGTAGGCGTATCTACAGCCCGCTTGAAGATATCTAAATTTATAAAGCCGCCGCCCGGATAATCAAAACGCTCATCCGCGCCGCCCAGCTCCTGCAGCAGTGCGCGTTTCATAAAGAGACAGTTGGACTCAAACATGCGATTGAACCAGCCGATATTCTCTGCGGTTGCACGCAGCAGAGTACCCACCTCGAACAGGCGGTAACCATCCTCAGGCCAGCTAATGCCAGCAAGCAATTCATCTTCTACTTGCTTGCTATACCCATCTGAAATGGAATCGTTCTGGCAATCAGGTCCCATCCAGAAATAACGCGTTGCAACAACCGGATCCTCGTATAAGTCATAGCAGGTCAATGCCATGCGAAAAACGCCAGGCGTCAGTAGGTGCGCGCCATCAATCATCAGGCAAACAATCTCTCCCTGGGCCTGCTCCAGCGCTACGTTTATGGCGTGCGCAGGAGATGGCGACGCATCTTCGAGATATATGAAATTTACCGGGGTATCGAGGTGGGCCCAGCTCTGTGGATCCAGTGGCACCGGCGAGCCGTTGTCTACGAGTATAACCTCGTAATCCAGCTCAGCCGCTCCCTGCTGGTAATCTCGAGCCAAACCTTGCAACGTACGCGGGATTTCTCGAGCCATGTCATAGGCGATTAGAATGACGGATAATTTCATGAGTACCCTGATTCAAGATTCACGCTGGAGGCGTTAGTCCAGCGATCGTTCCTCCTTGCGGACCCGGCGCTTTTCCATCGCAGTAATATTGGATGGGACCGTAGGCAGATGGCCCATGTATGTGAAATCGGCGTTCGCCATCACCTGCTCGTGTCCACGAATGTCTCGATACTGCTGCCGGAACTGAACCAGCTTGGCGTCTCTCGACTCGCCGCTGGAGTTTGTTGTGGTACCGCCATGTAATTGGTGAAAACTACCCTCACCAATTACCTGTACCGGCGTTACACCAGGCGCTTCCATAGCGCGCTTGAAGATGTCGATATTGAGGAAACCTCCACCAGGCAAGTCGAAGCGCTCATCAGCCCCTCCCAGCTCCTCGAACAAAGATCGCTTAAGAAAAAGGCAATTAGACTCAAATATTCGATTGAGCCAGTGCAACCGTTTTGCGCCAGAACGCAACGGCGCGCAATTTTCGTAGAGACGGTAGCCGTCCGATGGCCATTCAATGCGCTCAAGTAATCGGTCTTCAATCTGCTTGGTATAACCGTTATCAACGCTGACTGTTTGCTCATCTTTTCCAAGGTAAAAATAGCGAATGGCAACAACGGGGTTATCAAAAGCACCAAAATTTGCAAGAGCCATCTTGAAGACACCTGGAGTCAACAAGTGGGCTCCGTCGATCATCAAGCAAACCACATCCCCCTGGGCCTGAGCAAAGGCCAGGTTAATGGCCTGGGCCGGCGAATGATGCGCATCTTCAACTCGTATCAGGCGGACAGGCACATCTGTGTCAGACCAGCTGGCAGGATCCAGGGGTTGCGGAGAGCCGTTGTCGACCAATAGCACCTCATAATCCAGATGCTGGGCATCAGTCTGGTAAGTGCGCGCAAGCCCCTGCAGGGTACGAGGAATTTCCCGTCCCATGTCATAAGAAATAAGAATGACGGACAGTTTCATCAGAACCACGTTTTGCGATGCATGCGACGCCTATTTTCTGTCGTTTTTGCGTTATGCCGCTATGGTAGAGAAAAATCCTAGATCTTAATAGCACAGGGGCATAATAAGCCGTAAAACTGTGACCTCGTATACGTCTCATCTCCACTGGCCACTATCAATGCCCGGACTTTATGTCGGACTATATGATCCTATCGTAGAACATTGATCACCGTGGAACGAAACATCGGCACTGCACCGTGAGCCGACCCGCAAAGACCAATAACACAGAATTTTCAGGGCTATGCACTGTGTGGCGTCAGCCACCATGGTACCCAATGACCAGATCGACTAGGAGATACTTCTGCCACTATGAAACTGAGCAGAGGAATATCAACATGAGCATGTCCAACTGCGAAAAACGGTCAAGGATATCCGCCGCAACACTCGCCGCAACAACCTCCGCAAGTTCTCCACCGAGGAGAAGGTTCGTATCGTCCTGGATGACCTCCGGAGGAGAATTCAATCGCTGAGCACTGTCGCCGTTAGGGAATCAATCCCACTGTGTATTCCCGCTGGGGTAAGGACTTCCTCGAGGCGAGCAAGAAATGTTTGTCGGGCGATACCGTGCGCGAAGCCAACCGGATGAAGTTACCGGCCTCAAGCGTGAGAATGGCGATCGAAAGCAGTCCGTTGCCGAACTGCACCTACGCTATAGCTGGCTTAAAAAAATCTGACTGGGCAGGGTGCGATCTTGGACGACGACCATCGCGGCTGCAGATGTCACTGGTACTTCGGAGGATGCATTAGATGCCACAGGGTTGTCCGAGGCGCGAGTAAGGCATCGCCCCAGATTAATATCGGACAA
>JBLFXU010000082.1:0-9986 GCA_047609575.1 Bacteroidia bacterium
TTGCAGCAATACTCGCCGCCGCATCTTGATTGTCCTGCAATACCTGGACGTCACACTCGTCACTTGCAAGGCACGCGTTGATAGCTTGTAGTGACTCGTCGACAAAACCATTAATGGTTTTGTGTGCAGTTTGCAGGCATGACTGTTGTTCGTCGGAGACCGCTGGCCATACGGCTCCTTGTGGGCCGCCATAGGTGCGCCAGGCAATGGAATCCGCCTGAGCCCGACAGGCCGTCTGAAAACGGCCGACTGTTGCTGCCGTAGACAGTTCGAGAAAATCACCATCGGCGCAGCTGCCCAGCAGACTGTTTTCGAGATCGCTATGTGCCTGCAATATATCGGCATTGCCATCTACGCAGTTTGTATCGCTGTTGGTATAACAGTCACCGATGGCTTCGCTCACTGCTGTCAGGCAAACCTGCAGAGACTGTGCCGCGGTGTCACCGCAGCTAACGTTGTTCCTGTTGTTAGAGCCATCAGAACAGCCAAGCAGGGTTAGGCAAAGTGCCGTACCTGCCAAGAGGGTTTGGTTGGATGCTGCTTTCATTGTTCACTCCTGAGCGTTGTACGAATTTTTATCAGTGTTGCATTATTGTTTGGTGCCATTAACTATTCCCACCACAGATGAGTTGATACCTGCGCGATCGAAGCTGCACCGGAAGATCTCGATTCTTGTTGCCGTTTTCGAGGGAGAAGTGAGGCGGATGTGCTTTCATTCTGCTCCTCTTTTTGCGGTATCCGTTTTCGGTGTTGTCGACAATCTGGTGTGCAGTATAGGCAAAAACCGTCGCAGTTGGGTATGTATGTTGTCGGCTGTAAACAAGATTTTTGCAGAAACAGCCGCCAGTATATAAGAATCCATCAATAGGCAAGAGCTATCCCCTGGCGTAAACTGCTGACTGCCAAATAAGGAGATAAAAATGAAGCGCAGAGATTTTCTGAATTACACAGGTATAGGAACCGCCGGTCTGGCGGCATCTTCGGTGCTAAGTGGATGTTCCGAGAGCGAACCCAAAGTGAAGTTCTGGCAGAACGGTAACTTCCGTCCGGTTGATGAAGAAGTCACCGAGACCGAACTCAAGGTTGAAGGCAGCATTCCTCCGGAACTGAGTGGCCTCTACGTGCGTAATGGCACCAATTCATCCACGGGTATCGCCGACCACTTTTTCGGCGGTGATGGCATGATGCATGGCGTGCGCCTCGAGAATGGGCAGGCCAAGTGGTATCGCAACCGTTATGTCGATACGCCTGTTTACCGTAAAGAAGCGGGTGGTTTTGGTGCACCTAAACCAGAGAATACAACCAGTGCGGTTTCTCTTTTGTATCATGGCGGCGAGTTGATGGCGCTGGGCGAGTTTGGCTACCCCTACCTCGTTAACCCTGATGACTTGTCCACCAAAGGTGCATTCAATTACGACGGTAAGCTGCCAGGTAATATGACAGCGCATCCGCGCATAGACCCAGTGACAGGTGAGCTTCTGTTTTTTGGCTACAACGTTATGGAACCGTACATGACGTATATGCGGGCCGACGCCAATGGAAAAATGCTGCAGGTTGAGCCGATCACAATGAGTGGTCCGACTATGGTTCATGACTTTGCGGTGACTGACAACTATGTAGTGTTCATGGAAATGCAGGTCGTCTTTTCATGGTTCGACGCAATCCGCGGTAGCGGTCTGCCGTTCAAGTGGGATGATAACGCGCCATGCCGCTTTGGCGTAATGCCACGTACCGGTACAGACGCTGATGTTAAGTGGTTTGATGTTCCGTCCTGTTTCGTTTTTCATATTATGAATTCGTTTGACCGAGGCGATGAAGTTATCGTTGATGCTGCACGTTACGATAATCTTTGGGTAAAAAACTCGCACGACTTTTTCCATCCGGCACGTTTGTCACGTTTTTCTATGAATATGAAGACCGGCAAGGCCTCTGTAGAGCGTATACATGAGCATGCAATGGAATTTCCGCAGGTCAATCGCAACTACTGGACCAAGGACTATCGCTACGGATACAGCCTTGCGGTAGATGAGGTCAATGATTCTCCTGAGCGAATCGAACAGTCAGAGACGGGTATTCGCAAATACGATGTTGTGAGTGGCGAGGTGGACAACTGGCTTCCCGGTAAGGATCTAACCCCTGGGGAGCCTTTGTTTATTCCTGCCAAGGAAACTGGCGGTGGCGAAGACGAGGGCTATATTGCCAGCTACGTGTACGACAAGAATTCCGGTACCAGTGCTTTTTGTCTGTTTGATGCTACTGCGGTGGCCGCAGGGCCGATCGCGAAAGTGCATTTGCCGGTTCGTGTACCGGTTGGGTTCCACGGGGTTTGGGTGCCTGATTCGGCGGTCAGTTAATCTTAGGGAAAAAGAGAGGTCGTATAGGTTCGCGTATACGGCCTTTTCCCTTTTCCCTTTTCCCTTTTCCCTTTTTCAAGCTTCTCTTTTGCCAAAGCCGATGGCTGGCCATGCCGAGTTTTCTATTACTTGGCTTCGCTGTTTTTTGCTAACGACACCCGCGGATCGTTTGGATAGATCCACTCCTCGTTGATCACTTGTTCCACGCGCAACTGCGCGGGAATATTCTCTGAGCCAATCATTTGATCCGCTGCCTGGTTCCAATGGTAGATACGCGCCTCCTGGTAACTCAGTGGCACGCCTTCAAAACCCAGGGACTCCATTGATTTCTGTATTTTTTCACCGAACTGGGTGTCCTCCAACAGTACCTCGCAAAGCTCACCTTCACCAACGGTCCAAAGACTTGGGCGCATTCCCTCTTTCCAGGCGGGTGCCATGGTCCATGTTTCCATGCGGCATTTGTTGATGCCGTTTGGCCAGAACAGTATGGGTGGAATCGCGTATTGGCTCAGCGGCAATACCCAGTTGGGGAATAAGCCGTAGGACAGTGTGCAGGTTCGTGCAACCTCGCCTACGCTATCGATCTGCGCTATATCGGGCGACATTTCCAGTGCATCCATATTCGCCTTGCCTGCGGGCGTTGGCGCAATCATGCGGCCATGCCCATTCGGATACAGCGTATTGACGTTGCGCCTATCGTCCAGCACTGGGGCCACAGTGGTGGGATGAATGCTGCGTACATGGTAGACCTCGGTGTTGGCCTCCATTGCGATCTTCCAATTGCAGTCAAGTTCGAAGATATGCCGCGCCGCTAGCCGGCAGCTTTCGAACTGGAATTCTTCCCATTCCTGTGCAATCGGCCCCAGCCAATCAAGCAGCGTGGGCGCATCGGGGTCGAAGTTCACAAACACAAGATTGCCAAAGCGCTCACAGCGAACGGAGTTCAAGCTGCGTGTATTAAAATCGAGATTAGAAAAATCCTGCGAGTCGCGCACGGCCAGTAGTTGTCCATCGCGACTATAGCTCCATCCATGATAAGGGCATGTCAGGCGCCTTTTGTTACCCCGTGGCTCGGTAACGATAGGGGCTCCGCGGTGCCTGCAAGTATTGTAAAAGGCATTGATTGTGCCTTTGTCACCATGTACCAATAAGATCGGTTGCCCGGCGTTGTCCCAGAGCATAAAGTCTCCGGGCTCGGGTAGTTCATCGACATGCGCGGCAAGCAGCCAGCTTTTGCGCCAAATATGCTGCGCTTCGAGATCGAAGAAGCGCTGATCGGTATAACGCCCGGCGGGAATATCGGGTAGCGCTGGAAACCCCTCGGGGGGTGCCTGCCGTGCGGCCTCGTATTCCATAATCTGGCGTAGAGTGCTGATTTCCTCGGGGTTCATTGGCATTGATTTAGGCTCTCAGTTGAGTTGCTTTTCACGCTGCGAACATTCATACCATAGCAAAAATTCAGTACTACGCGCTTTATGAATGCTTCAACGCTAGTTCAGACACATCGTCCAAGCTTGCAATTACTAAACGTGTGGCGCAGGTTTTTTGCCGCGTCGCTGCAACTAACGCGCGCGCAATGTGGCTCTGGTGATACACTTTAGGCTGCACACTCAACAGTGGTTTGCAGGTGTTGCGGAGGCAGTTTGAAGCGCCGGCCGAATACCGCATCTATAATATCCTGCCCGGTTTGCTTGGTAGCCTGAAGGATTGTTCGTACACGGAGAGATGACAATGGAATCCTGGATAGACTGGCTGCCTCGTATTGGCGCGTGCCTGACCCTGCTAATCGGTCTGGTCGGCTTTTTCAAGCCGCGTATGTTTCTCGATACAGTTCAGATTTCATTGGTTGGCCCTATGGGAACATCGGAGGCAAGGGCGGTCTTCGGTGGCCTTAATCTGGGCCTGGCAATCGCGGCTCTTGCGATGGGTGAGCCGGCGGTTTTCACGGCTATTGGCATCGGTTGGGTAATGGCGACAATGGCGCGATTCTGGTCGTTGGCAGTAGACAGTATCGGGGTGAAACACTTCATTCCCGGCTTGATCGTAGATAGTACGCTGTCCTTTCTATTCCTGGCCCCGGTACTACTGGGTTAGCTGAAAGCGGGCGCTGCCTCTGCAGTACCCGACCTTTCTTGCATAGCCCAACCGAACCTCGGTGACAGTGACATTGGATTGAGGCAATACACTCGATATAAGGCTCGTTACTGCAGGCCTCTCAGAGCGAATATCTCAGCCTTCTGAGCGGCGAGAGGCCTGCAGTAAGGGGCCGGATACCTAAGAAGGCTGTAATACATGTCACGATGGTGGCTTCTCCTGCGACGCTTACAGTGCCCAACCATACAGTGCTCAATCTTGCGATAAACGGCTTGTAGCGTTAAGGTGAGCAGGTCTGTGTGACTGGCGAGTACGGGTGGGTAACCACCGGGGAGCGCAGACGTAGTTCCCGCCGATCGCCTGGGCATTTCCCTTTTACCGTCAGAAGGAGGATGCCCATGTCTGACTACCGTTCTATTCTCGAAAGAAATGATCCCGAGGTTTTTGCCGCCCTGTCGGGCGAAGAGTCGCGCCAGCGCGATGGTATTGAGCTGATCCCCTCGGAAAACTACACCTATCCCGAAGTGTTGGCCTTGTTGGGCTCGGTCTTTACCAATAAATACTCTGAGGGGTATCCCGGCAAGCGCTACTACGGTGGTCAGGAATTTACCGACCAGATCGAAAACCTGGCGCGACAACGTGCCTGCGAGGTTTTTCGTGCCGAGCACGCCAATGTGCAGCCGCTTTCTGGCTCCGCAATGAACCAGGCGGTCTATCTGGCGTTGCTGGAACCGGGTGATCCGATACTCGCGATGGAGCTTTCTCACGGTGGGCACCTTACGCACGGTGCACCCGTATCCCATATGGGGCGAATCTTTGACTTCGAGCGTTACAAAACCTTGCCGGGCTCTGGCGCAATCGACTACGATCATGTGCGTGACATGGCATTGCGACACAAGCCGCGCCTGCTGCTGTGTGGCTATTCTTCCTACCCCCGCGATCTGGACTACGTTGCCTTCAAGGCAATTGCTGATGAAGTAGGCGCCTACACCATGGCGGACATCTCTCACTATGGCGGTTTGGTAGCAGCCAACGCGATGACCAACCCGCTGGATGCTGGCTTCGATGTTGTGACTACAACGACGCACAAATCCCTGCGCGGACCCCGGGGTGGTTTGATCCTGTGCCGTGAGCCTTTTGCACGTGACATAGACAGCTCGGTATTTCCAGGGCTGCAGGGCGGGCCACATATGAATCAGATCGCAGCAGTAGCTGTGACTTTGCAGCATGCCGCGTCTGTTGAGTTTGCCCAATACGGGCACCAGGTATTGCGCAATGCCCAGGCTCTAGCTCACACCCTGCTTGCCAGTGAAATAGCGTTGATCACTGGCGGTACGCAGAACCATATGATGGTACTCGATACTGTGAGCTCATTTGGTCTCGATGGGCGAGAGGCGCAGAATGTGCTCGATCGTGTGGGCATCACTACCAACAAACAGATTATTCCCGACGATCCATTGCCACCGTTCAAGGGTAGTGGTATCCGGGTGGGTACACCTGCCGCCACTACTCGGGGTCTGAATGAGCAACACATGGAGCAAATCGGTAACTGGATGGTCCGTGTACTGCGCGAGCCTGCAGATGAGGGTTTGCTGGATACGGTCGCGACTGAAGTTCGCGACTTCTGCCTAGGGTTCCCGGTTCCTGGGCTTGGCCAAGTGCAAGGCCAAGTGGAAGGCCAAGTGCAAGGCCAAGTGCAAGGCTGAAGGCATGGCTCGAAGGGCCCGGTAAAAAACTGCTATGGTAGTCGCCAAATAAGTTTGGAGCTTTGGCTATGGCAAAAGTAGCAGTTATTACCGGCGCCGCATTGCGTATTGGGCGTAGCCTGGCAACGCATCTGCACGCCTGTGGCTACGATATTGCTCTGCACTACCGCAGATCTGAAGCAGCCGCCCGAGACATTGCGGATACACTGTGCGCGCAACGAGCAAGCAGCTGCACATTGTTCTGCGCGGATTTGTCCGAGCCAGCGCAGGTGAGCGAATTGTCCCGGGAAATATTGGCGACTTATCCACGTATAGACCTGCTGGTTAACAATGCATCGGGTTTTGAAGCAACGCCACTGCAAGACGCTACCCCCGCCCAGTTTGATGTAATGATCGACTCCAATCTGAAAGGGCCTTACTTTCTTATTCAGGGCTTGCTGCCGGGTCTACTTGCTACCAGGGGCTGCATCGTGAACATTGTCGATGTGCATGTTGAGCGGCCACTTCCCGGCTTCAACGTCTACGGTGCTGCCAAGGCCGGCCTTGCCTCACTCACCCGTAGTCTTGCTGTTGAGCTCGGCCCGGATATTCGCGTCAATGGCGTGGCGCCCGGCGCGGTCTTGTGGCCGGAAGGCGATGATGCTTATGACGAGGCAACCCGGAAGCGTACCGTTGCCAACACTCCGTTGCAGCGTCTTGGTGAACCGTTGGATATTGCGCGGACTGTGGCTTTCTTGGCGGACGATGCTCCGTTTATAACTGGGCAGGTGATCACTGTGGATGGTGGTCGGAATCTTGTCGCCTGAGCGACTATCATCGTTCTCTGTTCATGCTCGCTGTCTCTGAAAACCACGGTACATCGCGAGGTGTATTACATACTTTCGCAGATCTTCAGCCCGTTAGTTGCGGCCTCTCGCCGCTCAGAAGGCTGAGATATTGGCTCTGAGAGGCCGCAACTAACGGACCTTGTATCGAGTGCGTTGTTGAAACTATAAGGACTATTTCCTGAACCTACGGTTTTAAGAGGTTAACGTTACGCTGAATTGCCCAAAGGATGAGGCAGTGCTATGTGCGAGGAGTAGCTCGTTGTGAGGTAGACGTACAGTCAACAGGCCTCGTGGCGAATATCGTAGCCCTCTGAGCAAGCGAGGCCTGTTGACTGTAGGTCTACCGCCTACCCAGGCATAGACTGTTGTGCTGTCAGCCCTGCGAGATTTGCTTATGAAGTATAAGGCCGTAAACATTCAGCTGGACATTAACACGCACGAATTCCGTTGGGTCTTAGAGGTCTAGGGTGATCTGTTGGCGGGCCATTGTTCGGATGTATGCACCGTACACAATAGCCTTTCTTGCCGTGATAGCATCGTCGAAATCGAACGTCGCCTGACCCATTGCGACAGAGTCATTGAAAATTCTATAACTTAAGGGTTCTATTGTGTTTGGGCGCCGCTGTGTATTCTATAGCTATCGGGTTTGAACCGATCAGGAGATTCGAATGAAAATTACATTGTCGGCAGTGTTTTGCGCACTGCTACTTTTGACGGGTTGCAGTGGCAAGTCGCTGGAGCTTTCGGTGCCGCCTGCTAAGGAAGGTCTGGCCAACTCCGATAACTTTGCCTGGTGGAGCAGGGCGGCGATGGACAGTTTTATGCGCTGGTCTGTATGGCGCGGCAATAAGTCTGGTTACATTACGCTCTTTGCCCGGGATGGCGTTGCGGTCCATAGCAGTGCAGTGGGCTGGAAAGATATTGAAAACGGCGAACGGCTGGGCGTTGATACACACGTGCGCATCGCCTCTATGACGAAACCCATTACGGCTGTAACCGCGATGACTCTGGTTGAAGAGGGTTTGCTGAGTCTGGATGATTCTGTGGCGCAATACCTGCCGGAGTTTGCGACTCTAAATGTTGGCACCAGTGAAACTCCCGCAGGCGACGGCAGTTACATAACTCGCCCGGCGCAGGTGCAACTTAAGATTCGACACTTGCTGATGTTCGCTTCTGGTATTGGACCGGGCATGAACAAGGATTCGGCCTTGGTAAGATACTGGGATGCCAATGGCATTTACCAACAGCCAGCAGGTACGCTGAGGGAACGTGTGTCTGCCCTGGCGGAGTTGCCATTGTTCGAGGAACCGGGGACGCGCTGGCGCTATGGCTATTCTGCTGATGTATTAGCGGCGGTGATCGAGGTAGTCACGGGCCAGCTTATAGGTGATGCCATGCGTGAACGGGTCTTTATCCCGCTGGGTATGCAAGACACTCGATTTATGGAGCCGAATGACGACCACTCCGCACTGGCAACTGTATACACGCAGGACGAAAACGGTGACCTCGTAAAATCAGTGCCGCGCAGCTATCGCGGATGGCATCCAGGCGGCGGCGGTCTGGTCTCTACCGCGGCTGACTACATGCGATTTGCGCTGATGCTTTGGAACAATGGCGAGTATCGAGGTACGCGCATACTGCGCGTAGATACCCTGACACAAATGCAGCAGTTGCACGTTCCCGATGGGGTGTTAGCCGATGCTGATATTGAGGGTATAGGCTGGGGTCTGGGTATGGCCGTTGTGGCCGACGAGGAAGCCTCGCTTACGCCTGATCGGACAGGTGACTTCTGGTGGTCCGGTTATTTTGGTACAACCTTTGTGGTCAGCCCTTCTACTGGAATGGTCGCGGTCATCCTGACACAGAACGAACCGGGGGAGTTTTCTGGCTTGCCTTATGAGGTGTATGTTCTGCAGGGTTTGGCACTCGCAGGCATGTAGCACGGCCTGACGCCAGTGCTTAGTTCAATCAGTGTCGACTGTTGCGCTGTACTAATGTAGTACAGCACTCATTTAGTACAGCACTCATGTAGTACAGCACTCATGTAGTACAGCACTAATGGTGGAATGAATCAGTTTTGAAATGTGCTGAAGTAAATATGGCCCCGGACTTTATTGGCTCCGGGGCGATTGCGAGCGGTTTATCCGAATAGAGATTTCGCCGCGCTCAGCAGGCCACCGGCGCCGCCAAGTGATTCCAGAATATTGCCGCCACTGCTGGCCTTGTCCATGATCTCGGGTAGCACCTGTGACAGTCCTGTTGCAGCTGCACCGGTGTCTGCTCCCAGACTTGAGGCGAAATCAGCCACTGCGCCTTCACCGAACAGGCCGAGTATGTCCTGTGCGGATATTGATGAGTTAGAGCCATCGCCCAGCCAGGAGCTGACGATGTTACCCAGATTGCCGTTGGCTGCCATTTTACTTGCGAGCCCCGCGAGATCGATCTTGCCCTGTCCGTCGCCGAGCAGCTTTGTTAGAGCACCTATTACATTGTTGTTGTCGCCTTGCAGGCCCATTGTGTCTGACAGAAGTTGTGCGCCGAGTTCCATTAAATCCATTGAAGTTCTCCAGTGAGCGTTCTGGCACTGATTATAGTCTCTCTCTCGCAAAGCACCGAAACTAATCTAGCAAAGCGCCAAATTAATCCATTCTTGCACCACCATCGACGTTGATCGTTTGCCCGGTGACATAGCTGGCATCATCGGAGCAGACAAAAGAGACCACTGAGGCAAGTTCCGATACCTGCCCCTGGCGACCCATCGGAATAAACTCTTCGAGCTGGGTGCGAAAAGCGCCCTCTGGAAGTTCGTATTTGTCAGTGGCCCTGGCGATTGTGCCATCCATCATGTCGGTGTCGTGAGAGCCGGGGCTAACACAGTTCACGCGTATGCCAGTAGGTGCAAGTTCCAGCGCCAGTTGCTGGGTCATACCCACTACGCCAAACTTGGAGGCGCAATAGGCCCCGTAATCCTGCAGTCCCACCCGACCTGCCAGGGACGCGATCAT
>JBLFXU010000083.1:0-9973 GCA_047609575.1 Bacteroidia bacterium
CCCGGTGACAGGCTAGCTCTCGTGCGCCGTGATGCGAGAACATATTCAATCTGAGCCACTACCCGCCACTACCCGCCACTACCCGCCACTACGGAGTCCGGTTTAGCCATATCACACCCTCAAACGAGCACTTTTCGTAATCAAGTGGAGAAGAGATATTTATTCTGAATCATTGCCATGGCTGAACGGGAGGTTCACACTAAGCCCATGCTGAAGACCAGCGACATCATCTGGCAGGATGCCCAGCATCAGGTGTTGTTCGAGATTCTGGACCTGATCAAGCAGCCTGGCTCCGTCAGCCGGGTGATCATAAGGCTCCGGGACTACACCGAAACCCACTTCGAATTTGAAGAGCGCTATATGCTTGCGCTTGATTTCCCTGATCGTGAAGAGCATGTGCATGCTCACAATCAATTTCGGCGAGAGATCGATTTGTTGCTGAAAGGGGGTGAGCCTGACGCTCAGTTTCGCGAGCTGATTGCGACATTCCTTAGCCAGTGGCTGCGCCGCCATGTCTTTGATGCCGATAAGAAACTGGAAGCCTATATCCTGGATGCCGACGGCAGCAGGGACTCAGTCCATTTCCCGCCAGAAGCCCAGGTACATCAGGGCCATCAGGAATAATCCTCCCGCGCACCCCGCAATGATGGGGAGGTTGCCGAAACTGCCAAAGGGTGTGTTGCCCAGCATGACCTCTGCTTCACCTATCAGGGTTTCTTGCTGGAACTGACGGCTGTGTTTTAGCAATCGCCCCTGGTGGTCGATGATGGCGGAAATACCATTGTTGGTTGCACGCAATACGTAACGACCGTTCTCGCGACCGCGCATCTGTGCAATTTGCAGGTGTTGCCATGGGCCGATGGAGTTTCCAAACCAGGTGTCGTTGCTGATAGTGATCAGCAGGTCCGCATCTCGCGCTGCCTTGGCCACCAGGCTGCCATACACGATTTCATAGCAGATAAAGGGGGCTACCCTAAACGCCCCTGCACGCAGCAGTGCCTGATCCGGGGGGCCGGGACTGAAACCAGACATAGGCAGGTCAAAAAACTCGATCAAGCCTCGTAGCTGTTTTTCCAGCGGTATGTATTCGCCAAAAGGCACCAGACGCTGTTTCAAGTACTCGCCGCGCCCATAGCCTAGCGAGACGATGCCGTTGTAATACTGCTTACCGGCGGGGGGGCGGTAGGGCATGCCCACGATCAGCGTGGTTCCTGCCGCCTCGGCCTGCTCCGACAGGGGAGTCAGGAAATCCTGCACGTTCTGGAAATAGTTGGGAATGGCCGACTCAGGCCAGATCACGATGTCTTTGCCCATCAGGGGGGTGGTCATCTCGGTGAACTGATCAAGAATAGGACGATAGAAGCGCTGATCCCATTTCTCTTGCTGTGCCACATTAGGTTGTACCAGAGCAATCTGTAGTGGCTCCTCACTGGCCCTTGCCACCCATTGAGTGGGCTTTAGTATGGCGCCGCCGCCCCATAGTGTGATGATGATGACGGCATAGGTGGCGATGGCGACGGGCTGGCGGCTGCGCCACGCCAGGAACAGACATGAACCGGTAATAGCGCAAATGAAAGACAGGCCAAAGACACCGGTGATCGGGGCCCAACCGGAAATCGAGGTGCCGATATGGGCATAGCCCAGGTAGAGCCAGGGGAAGCCGGTTAGCAGCCAGTCCCGGGACCACTCAAAGAGGACCCACAGGGCGGGGAAACCCGCCAGCATGCCCCCGGGCAGTGGCCGCACTAATCGCACATAGCACCATGCGAACAGTGCGTGCAGCAGAGCAAGGGCGGCGCAGAACAAGGCAGTGAGTGCGACGGCCAGTGGCAGGCTCGCATTGCCGTGCACATGGATGCTGACGTAGACCCAGGAAATGCCGCTACCGAACAAACCCAGTCCGAACAGCCAGCCGCGCCAAACCGCCTGGCCGGGACTGCAGGTGCATAGCAGGTAGCTGTAAAGAGCGCAGCTCAGAATGCCCATGGGCCACAGGTTAAAGGGCGCCATCGACAGTGTAATCAGGGCGCCCGCAGCGGGAGCCAGGGCAAGTACCAGTAGGGGGTTGAGGCCGATTTCGCTGCGCATGGTGTCGCCCCAGGTGGCTTTATTGTGCGAGGGGGCGCATGCGCAGGCTGTATATCTTTCGGTGGTCGGCATTGACCACTTTGAATTCAAAGCCCTCAATGGTGGCGACTTCGTTGCGTTTGGGCATGTGGCCCAGTGCGTGGATTACCAGGCCGCCGATGGTATCGAACTCTTCGTTACTCAGTTTCGACTCGAAATGTCCGTTGAAGTCCTCGATAGGCGTCAGGGCTTTGACAAGGTAATCGTCAGTATTCAGTTCGCGGATGAACCGGTCGGTGAGGGCGTCTGTTTCGTCCTCGATCTCGCCGACGATTTCTTCCAATACATCCTCAATAGTGACCAGGCCAGCTACACCGCCATACTCATCGATGACGATAGCCATGTGGTTGCGGTTTTCCCGGAATTCCGTGAGCAGCACATTCAGGCGCTTACTTTCTGGCACGACCGTGGTTGGGCGCAGCAGTTTCTCCATGCTGAAGTCTTCATGGTTTGTCTTGAGTATCTGTGGCAGCAAATCCTTCGCCAGCAGGATACCCAAAATATCGTCGTGTCCGTCGCCTATCACGGGGTAACGCGAGTGCTTGGAGCGGATAATTTCCGGTAGCATTTCTGTCAGCGGCATGTCCGCTTTGATCACCTTCATCTGCGAACGCGGGATCATGATGTCGCGCACCTGCATGTCACTGACCTGCATGGCCCCTTCCATGATGGAGCGGGCGTCCTCGTCTATGACTTCATTCTCTGCGGCTAGACTCAGCACATCTTCCAAATCCTTGCGATTGCGAGGTTCGGAGGAGAACAGTAGTGCGATCTTGTCGAGCCAGGAGCGGTCGCCGGATTCGTTGGCGCTGCGTTGGTCGTTCACTGTCTTTGCTCCCGCTGCCCTTGCTCTGCATAGGGGCAGCCGTAATTCAGGTTTTTCAGGATCGCTGTTTCCAGCGCTTCCATGGTGGCGGCATCATCGTCCCGAATATGGTCGTAGCCAAGCAGGTGCAGGGTGCCGTGGATCGTCATATGGGCCCAGTGGGCCTTGCGTGTCTTGCCCTGGGACTGCGCCTCGAGGTGCACAACAGGTGCGCAGATAACGATGTCTCCCAGCAGTGGCAGATCAACATCGGCAGGTAAATCTGCAGGAAATGACAGGACATTGGTCGGGCCAGGCTTGCCCCGGTAGGTCTGGTTTAGCGTGGTCATTTCCTCGTTGTCTACCAATCGGATGCTGACCTGGGCCTGTTCTGCCTCAATGCGACCGTCCAGAGCGGCGACTACCCAGCTGCGTATGTCATCCTCATCGGGAACGGGCTCAGTACTGGCAGTCTGTATATCCACTTGCACAGTCATCGCTGATTTTTGTCTAGCGCAGTGGTGTTCTTTTCGGCGACGTCATAGGCCTCGACAATACGCTGCACCATCGGGTGGCGCACTACATCTTTATTGCTGAAGTAGGTAAAACCTATGCCCTCAACTTCGCTCAGAATGTTGCTGACATGTGTCAGGCCGGACTGGGATTCTCGGGGTAGATCGATCTGTGTGGCATCGCCGGTGATGACCGCCGTGGAACCGAACCCGATACGGGTCAGGAACATTTTCATTTGCTCGCGGGTCGTGTTTTGCGCCTCGTCCAGAATGATATAAGCATTGTTTAGCGTGCGGCCGCGCATAAAGGCCAGCGGGGCGACTTCAATGATATTACGCTCGATGTATTTGTTAACGGTTTCGAAGCCCAGCATTTCGTAGAGCGCGTCATATAAGGGGCGCAGGTAGGGGTCGATCTTCTGCGCCAAATCGCCGGGTAGGAAGCCTAGCTTCTCACCTGCTTCTACCGCTGGTCGAACCAGCAGAATGCGGCGCACGCGCTCTTCCAACAGCGCTTCAACGGCACAGGCTACTGCAAGATAGGTCTTGCCGGTCCCGGCGGGACCGATACCGAAATTGATATCCATATGTCTGATTGTGCGCACGTAGCCCTGTTGATTTTTGCCGCGGGGCTTAATGGTGGTGCGCTTGGTGCGAATGATCTGTATGGCTTCCACAGGCTCACTGCCATTACTGTCTACCATGTGCTCAAGGCCAGCCTGCTGGAGTTGCAGGTGCAGAGACTCCGGGCTGAGGCCAACACCCTGGCACACTTCCACGTACAGGTGGATCAGTAGCTGTTCAGCGGTGGACACGTTAACAGCCGGGCCATCGATCAAAAATTGATTGCCGCGCGCGCTGATACTGACACCCAGACGTTGTTCGATCTGGCGCAGATGGCTGTCCAGATTGCCGGATAACATGGCCAAGTGCCGCGCGTCATTGGGTTCTAGTGAAAGATTTTTCTGGGTAGTCGGCTGGGCCGGCGTATCCGGGGGAGGTTCGCTATTCAATGTGGTCTGGGGCCGCCTGGGGCATAGTCATTAAAGTGAGTGGTTAAAGTGAGTAGGTAACGCTAAGGATATACCGGAATTCTGATGCGTCAACTATCCGCCAAAACGCCGCGCAGAGAATTGGGCAACGCTTCACTGATATCGACATCGGCGAACTGGCCGATGAGGGCGTGATTGTCGTGCCGGAAATTCACGGCGCGGTTGTTTTCGGTACGCCCCTGCAGCTGCCCCGGGTCTTTTTTCGACACGCCTGTAATCAGAATGCGCTGCCGGCTACCCACCATAGCCCGGCTGATGGCAGTGGCCTGCTGGGCGATACGGCCCTGCAAAATAGCCAAACGCTGTTTCTTAACCTGCTCGTCGGTGTCATCGGGTAAGTCTGCCGCAGGCGTGCCGGGGCGCGCGCTATAAACGAAGCTGAATGAGCTATCGAAGCCTATCTCCTCGATGAGCTTCATCGTTGCGGCAAAATCTGCTTCGGTTTCTCCGGGGAAACCAATGATGAAATCGGAGGAGATGCTGATATCCGGACGTATTTTACGCAGGCGACGAATCTTGGACTTGTACTCAATCGCGGTGTGTCCGCGCTTCATAGCAGCGAGTATGCGATCGGAACCACTCTGTACTGGCAGGTGTAGGTGGTCGACAAGTTGAGGAATCTCGCCGTAAGCATCTATTAAGGCATTGGAAAATTCCACCGGATGGGAGGTGGTGTAACGTATACGGTCGATGCCCGGTACGCGGGCGACCAGGTGTAGCAGCTCCGCAAAATCGACAATCTCTCCCTCGTGATTGGGACCACGAAAGGCGTTTACATTCTGGCCCAGTAAATTGACCTCACGTACGCCGCCGCCAGCCAGATGCGCGACTTCGGCGATCACATCATCCACGGGCCGCGAGACTTCTTCACCGCGCGTGTATGGCACGACACAGAAGGTACAGTACTTGCTGCAGCCTTCCATAATTGAAACAAAAGCCGTGGGCCCCTCAATTTTGGGTTCGGGTAGCCGATCGAACTTTTCGATTTCCGGAAAGCTGATGTCCACCACCAGGGTGCCGCCGGAACCACGCTGGTCCAGCATCTCGGGCAAACGGTGCAGGGTCTGGGGTCCGAATACCAGATCGACGTGGGGGGCTCTACGGCCGATTTCTGCGCCTTCCTGGCTTGCTACACAGCCACCGACACCGATAATCAGCTTAGGGTTTTTTTGCTTGAGGGCCTTCCAGCGCCCCAGTTGATGAAATACCTTCTCTTGAGCTTTTTCTCTTATAGAACAAGTATTTAGAAGAAGAACGTCGGCTTCTTCCGGGTTTTGGGTAGGCTCAAGACCATGACTTTCGCCGAGCAGATCCCGCATGCGCGCGGAGTCATATTCATTCATCTGGCAGCCGTGGGTCTTGATGTACAGTTTCTTGTTCAAAAGGCGTGTTCCTGAGCGGTCCGTCGGGGTCGGATCTGACAAGTAGCCGGCCCGTTGGGTCTCGCAAAAAGGGCAGTGAATTATACAGACAAGTGGCGTGCAAACCTAGGGAGCATGCCCTTGGTATACTGGTAATCTTGGGATGTGGTGGTAAGATTGCTCGCCCCGAAAAACTGGTGCCCATTTGCGATGGGCCGCACGAGAAACCGATGTCGAATCAACCTGTCTACAAGGTCATTTTCCAGAACGGTAATCAGGTGTTCGAACTGTTCGCGCGCCAGATTTACCAGAGCGATATGTGGGGCTTTATCGAGATTGAGGAATTTGTGTTCGGTGAGCGCTCCCAGATACTGGTCGATCCCTCTGAAGAGAAGCTCAAGAACGAGTTCAATGGCGTGAAACGCAGCTATATCCCGATGCAGGCCATTCTTCGTATCGACGAGGTAGAGAAGGAAGGCAGCGTCAAAATCTCCAATGTCACTCCCGGCGAAGGAAACGTTGCCAGTTTTCCATTGGCCGGCATGCCGCCTCCTGGCCAACACGGTGGTGAGGAATAGACCAGCAATGCGCACGTTCCTTCTGCTCGGCTCATTGCTTTACACGTTTTTTCTGACGGCCCCTGTCACCGCCAATCCGGTTTTTCCCGATGAAAATTCCTTGCTTCGAGGGGCAGATGTCTATGCTATGCATTGCGCAGAATGCCATGGCTGGACCATTCTGGAGCGCTATCGAGCGCGCGATATGGAAGAAGAGTACGCGCCAGAATTTGATTATGAAAATCTGGTGAATGAGGCGCATGGAGTTGCGGACATTGCCCCTGACGAACTTGTCTACATGGCAGAGGAAAAAGAAGCTTGGCCGGAGTGGGCGGAATTCCCCGACCCGGAGGCAGCTGGCGTGCCTAGTGAACGCGAGCAAGCCATGGAAGATATTACTGCCGCGATAGACTCTATTTATGGCGACGAACTGGATGGTCTGGAGGCTGACGACGCTGCCGATGAACTGGCAGAGTCAGAGGCCTATGATATTAACGGACCAATAGCCGGTGCTACGGAACTGCAAAGGGCCAACGCGTTTTACTTCGGCACCAGCGAGCAGGCACTCTACGACAGTATTTCGCAGGGTAATGGTGCAGCGATGCCGGCTTTCCGTGATGTTTTGGCATCTGAGGAAGCGATCTGGGACCTGGTGAATTTTATTCGCAGTTTCTGGACAGATGAAGAGTTGGAGTACTGATCAGCTCTGTTCCAGCTTCTGCTGCAGGGATGCAAGCTTCACACACACCACGAATGCTGCAACCGAAGCCTGCACATCCTCGAGTGTGGGAAAGGTGGGCGACAATCTTATATTGCTGTCCTGCGGATCCTTGCCATAGGGAAAGGTTGCCCCTGCCGGTGTCAGCTTTACGCCGATATCAGCCGCCAATTTAACAATTTTGGTGGCGAGTCCAGGTTGGCTGTGGAAGGAGACGAAGTACCCGCCCCTGGGCGATTGCCACCGGCCCAGGCCGGTGCCGCCCAGCTCCTGCTCCAGCGTCTGTAGTACACATTCAAAACGTGGCCGAACGATCTGCGCATGGATCTTCATGTGTTGCGCAAGACCCTGCGCGTCCCGCAAGAACTTCACATGGCGCAGCTGATTTACCTTGTCTGGACCAATGGTCTGGTAGGCAATGTGATTGCCCAGCGCCGCTAAATTGGCTTTGCTGCTGGACATAAAGGCAACGCCGGCGCCGGGAAATGTCACCTTGGAGGTAGAGCCAAATTGGACAACACTGTCTTGCGTGCCGTGCTGCTCGCACAATGCTCTGATTGAGGCCAGTACTGGCGCATCATCATACAGGCCGTGCACGGCGTAAGCGTTATCCCACATGACAATGAAGTGCTTGGCTGCGATTTTCCCGAGGCGCGCTATGCGGTCGACGGTTTCATCGCTGTAAACACACCCCGTGGGGTTGGAAAAGCGTGGCACGCACCACATGCCGCGGATAGTGTCGTCCTGGCCAACCAGATGCTCTACGACATCCATATCGGGCCCAGTATCGTGCATGGGAACGGTTATCATCTCGATGCCCAGGTGTTCGCAGACGGCGTAGTGCCTGTCATATCCCGGAGAGGGGCAAAGGAATTTAACGGTGTCTGTGTTACCCCAGGCTGAGGTAGGCCCCGCCACCCCTTCAGTCAGCGCAAACTCGATCATGGTATACATCAGTGACAGGCTGGAGTTACCCCCTACCAGGATTTCCTCGGCGGGCACATCGAGCACGGAGCCAAACAGTGCGCGCGCCTCGGCGATGCCTGTGAGTCCGCCGTAGTTGCGTGTATCTGTGCCATCGGCAGCCTGGTAATTCCCGTCTAGAATGCCGTCCAGGGCATTGGACAGAGCGACCTGCTCAGTGCTCGGTTTGCCCCGGGTAAGGTCCAGGGAGAGTCCGCGCGCGCGCAGGGCTTCGTAGTCGCCTTGGGCCTGCTCCAGTTGCAGCACTGCTTCGTCCCGCGACAGTTTGTCAATATGCACCGTGGTTTCCTCGTGTAACAATAAGCTCTGTGGCCCCTGTGGGCAGGCGATATAGTATAGCGGTTTGTGGCGCAGGACGGCACGAGCGGAAACTGGCCGCGCTTGAAAAATGCGGTAGTGCACCACATATAGGAAGGATCAGCAGCTCAGGATCATAAACCCTATGAATGACAACGAAGAACCGGTCGATGTGGAAGTGGTAGCAACCGGCGACGAGGGGCACACCCCGGCGGTCGCCGATGATGTGCTGCCCGACACCCTGTATCTCATGCCCGTACCCAACCGACCGTTCTTCCCCGGACAGGTTCAGCCTGTCGCCATTAACCCGCAGGAGTGGGACGAAACGCTAAAGTCTATTAGTGAGCGGGGCAATAGTTTGATTGGCCTTTCCTATGTAGATCGAGGTGATAGCACAGCGGTGGAGCCGCGCCAGTTTCCCGAGATCGGTTGTGTGGTGCGCCTGCACCGGCCACCCGTGCCCACCGAGCAGGCGGGCCAATTCCTGGCCCAGGGGATCAAGCGTTTCCGCATTGTGCGTTGGCTTAACGATAAACCTCCGTATCTGGTGCAGGTAGAGTATCCGCGCAGCCAGGGTGACAAGGAGTCCGACGAGATTAAGGCCTATGCCATGGCCATAATTAAAGAGATTAAAGAGCTGCTGCCCCTGAATCCGCTGTATAGCGAGGAGTTGAAGCAGTATCTGGCCAATTTCAGCCCAACCCAACCCAGTTTGTTAGCTGATTTTTCTGCCGCACTGACCACAGCCTCAGGCGATCAGTTGCAGGAGATTCTCGACACCTTGCCGCTGCGCTCGCGCATGGAAAAGGTGCTGAGCCTGCTGCGCAAGGAGCGCGAGGTGGCTGAGTTACAGGGTCAGATTACCAGCCAGGTCAATGAAAAAGTGTCAGACCAGCAGCGGGAGTTTTTCCTGCGTGAACAGCTGAAAATCATTCAGAAAGAACTGGGCATCTCCAAGGACGATAGAACCTCTGACGAGGAGATGTTTGAAGAACGCATAAAAGGCCTTGATTTGCCGGGTGCAGCGGCTAAACGGATCGAGGAAGAGATGCGCAAACTGTCTGTTCTCGAAACGGGATCGCCGGAGTACGGTGTCACTCGCAATTACCTTGATTGGGCAACCTCTGTGCCCTGGGGTGTGTTCTCTAAAGACAATCTCGAGTTGAAACATGCGCGTACCGTATTGGATGAGCATCACGAGGGATTGGAAGATGTTAAGGAACGGATATTGGAGTTCCTCGCGGTCGGTTCCTTTAAAGGTGAGATTGCCGGCTCTATTCTCTTGCTGGTAGGCCCGCCCGGTGTGGGTAAGACCAGTATTGGTCGCTCTGTGGCTGACGCCCTTGGCCGCGAGTTTTACCGCTTTAGCCTTGGAGGCATGCGCGATGAGGCGGAAATAAAAGGTCACAGACGCACGTATATCGGAGCGATGCCGGGCAAGTTCGTGCAGGCCTTGAAGGAGGTAGAGGTTTCAAATCCAGTCATTATGCTGGATGAAATTGACAAGATCGGGGCCTCTTTTCAGGGTGACCCTGCTTCCGCATTGCTGGAAGTACTGGA
>JBLFXU010000084.1:0-9968 GCA_047609575.1 Bacteroidia bacterium
AGACACTATCTGAATTGGCTACGCCAACATGTATGGCATTGAATTTGTCCGGCTCGGGGATGACATCATAGCTATGCTGTCCCGCAGCCCGAGCGCCTTCCGGCTTCCACTGGGTTTTCTCAGGCGGGCCAAACACCTTGGGGTTATGGGTACGTTCTTCTTCAAAGAAGGTTTTAAACAATACGAAGCCAATAGCGGTGACCAGTACCAGACTGACAACTGTCTTAACGTTCAATTTCATTAGAGTTCCGTTTACGCATCCACGATCTTCAGGACGCGAATCGCTTCTGGTTATGGATGAGTGACCAAAATCTCGTCGCTATCAATAGGCAGCTCAAACAACATAAGGTCTTCTGCGAGAAGGAAGTTATCCGGCACACCGCGCTTGAAGATATCTTCCAGTACGGCATTTGGCGGAACCGGTACCAGGTGATAGAACGCCACCATATCTACATCGGATTGCTCGCCGAGTTCAATCAGGGAATCCGTTGAAGCGTGATAGTCGATGACGTCAGCTACGATCTTGGACTGGCGTGTCTGGCCCACAGTGCCCAGTGCCTCTGACAACGTTGTTACGGTCGGTAGTGACAGCGCGTCGTGTAGTAATAAATCAGCACCCTGCACTATCTTGCGCGTGTCGCCGTTCACATTGCCGTCACCTGAAATGACGACACTACGGCCACGGTAGTCAAAGCGATACCCCACGGCGGGCTCAATGGGTGGATGCTCAGCAACATAGGCGGTTACCTTGAGGTCCCCGTCTTCAAGAATGACACCCGGAGCAATTGTGTTGTGCTGCAATACACCGAGCGCCGGGGGTAGCAAGTCTTGCCCATGGTGACCCGTGCGATAAATTCGATCCAATCTGTAGCCGGCATTGACGGCGTTGATCACTTCGTCAACTCCGCGAGGACCATACACAGTTAACGGTGCCGGCCTGCCCTGTACCCAGGATGCGAGGTTCACTTCGTAAATTTCCGCGATGTGATCAGAGTGGAAGTGCGTGAGTAAAAGGCCCTGCAGACGATCCATGGGCAGCCCCATGCGATTAATGTTGTCGGTAGAACCGGCTCCGGAGTCGATCAGGTAAAAATGCTCCGGCGTTACGATGGCAATACAGGCCTGGGCCTGTCCCATCCCTAACGGCGAGGCACTACCACACACATAGACCCTGAGGCTTTCTGATTCCGGCAATGGCGCAGTACCGCGTTTGGCGATGAGCGCCGTGCCACGAGCAAGCACCATATCCTGTACTGCGGGTAGCTTGAGTAGCCCGCGTCCAACGCCGACAATAATCAGCAGACCAAGAAACAGTATTAGCGTTTTTTTCATAGTCGTATACTTCTCATAAATCCGAGTAAGTCAGGGACAGAATTAATTCTGTCCCTGAGCGGAGCTCAGCTAGACACCCTTGGTGCAGTGCCCCTTCCCAATTTCAACTGTGATCAATTATAGTGGTCGCCGAAGCAGGTATGGAAGCATATTCGGCCATGTTGCCGTTCTCGTTATGAGAAGAGCGTGAGATGAAAGTAAATCGAGTGCAGCGCGACCTCTTCAGGAGGCTGATATCAGAGCTAGAGAAGGCAGGGATTAGTCCCGAACAGCTGTTTTCCAAATCCCGTTTAAGGGGGGTAACGGCTTCAGGTTCCGGTCATGCTGCACTTGCGGGTATCGAATCGATGGTGCTACTGGAAACAGCAGTGGAGCTTACGGGCGATCCCTGCCTGGCGCTACGTCTGGGGCAACAGGTAGGTATTGCCAGTTACGGCAGCTTTGGTTTTGCTTTGATGAGCTGTGCCAATCTGCGCGAGGCCGTTCAGCTTTTGCTTCGCTATGGACAGGTATTGTTCGAGCCTGGATGGACATCGTACGAGCAAGAGGGCGGCTTATTGTTGCGCGCGAATATCACCGTGGCCACTGCTGCAGGGTAACAGCTGGTAACCGAACTAAGTTTCTCGAGCCCCATTGCAGTAGGGAAATCTCTGGCTAGAAATCAGGGAGAGGGTAGAGAAATACAGCTGAGTTATTCCAGATATTCGCACTCAGCATGCTATAAAATAGCGTTTGACGTGCCTGTGACGTTCGACTCTGAACACAGTCAGCTATTTCTCCCGTCACAGGTTCTCGACACGCCTATTAAAACAGCGAACTGTTCCGAGCATGTAGTTTTTCATCAGTAGTGCGAGAAGATGCTACGTGGGCTGAACAGTGTCGAGAAAACTACCACCGCAGTGCGGCAACAGCTGATGACGTCGGCGGGCGAATTTCTTGATACTGCACAAGTGGCGCAATGCCTGCACGTGAGTGAGCGTGCGTTGAGGCGGCGTGTAGAGGCCGAATCGACCAGTTTTAGGGAGACGGTGGAAGAGGTCAGGGACTTGCTTGCCCGGGAGTATCTTTCAGAAACTAAGTTGACCGTTGCCGAGATTGCGCACCTGCTGGACTATAGCGAGACGGTGAATTTTCGCCGGGCGTTTGTGCGTTGGAATGGTGTAACGCCTAGCGACTATCGCCAGCAGCAGGGCGCTTAGGCAAGGTGGTGCACCCAGCGCTATCCTATTTCAAGCTCAGGCATTTCAAAAAGCAAAGCTGTGAGCTTGTGATTGATGTAGTAATTCTCTCTTCCCAACTTACGCTTATGCAACAAGCCACCTTTTGCCAGAGCATCCAGATACCGCGCGGCGGTAGCGCGAGAAACGTTCAGGTCGCGCTCTATGAACGCTACTTTGGTATAGGGGTGTTGAAAAAAATTGTTGATTAAGTCTTGAGAGTAAAATTTGTGACTTTGGCGAATGCTGTTTTTTTGCTGTTGTAGCAATTCACGAATACGCTCTATCAATGAGATTGTATGCTTGGCCGTTGCAGTGACGCCTTTGAGGATATAGATAATCCAAGCCTCCCACGCACTGCTTTCTCGTGCCGCTTGCAGCCCTTTGTAATACGCACCTTTTGTCTGATTGATATAGCGGCTTAAATACAACACGGGAAAATCCAGCAAGCCGGCCTTAACTAAATATAAAATATTGATGATGCGGCCCGTCCTTCCGTTACCATCATAAAAGGGATAGATGGTTTCAAACTGGTGATGAATAAGTGCCATGCACACTAACGGGTCAAGCATCGTATCCGCATGAATAAAGGCTTCTAATTCACCCATGTAACCCGGCACTTCATTAGAAGAGGGTGGCTGAAACACGACCTCCCCCGTGTGCTTGTTTTTCAATACCGTTCCTGGGGTTTTACGAAAACCAGCCCTATTGCCTTCCAAAGTCTCTTGAATATCTACTATGGTATTGAGCGTTAATGCTTGTTGCTCTTTGACCCTTTGATAGCCCAAATTCAAGGCTTGGGCATAATGGGAAACTTCCTTGGCTAAAGGGTCAAGTCCCTCATTTTGAAGCTGGTATTTATAGAGCGCGTCTTGCGTGGTAATGATATTTTCAATGGCGGAGCTGCTCTGCGCTTCCTGTAAGGCCAGCGTTGATAGCAAAATACCTTCATTCGGGATGGTTTTAGCCACGCCTTTTAATTCAGCCAAGTGCCTGTGCGCTTGTACCAGTTCTCTCAAAATAGCAGGGGTTTCTGAAAACCCCGCTGGAGGGAGGGGGGCTAATAGGGGGGCAGTCATGGTGATCAAAACCTCTCAATCATGAGCAGGTGGCGTCAGATTTGCTCAATAGTATCATTTTTTGAGCAGGCAGATCCCTATTTGCTCAAAAAAGATCTATTTTGAGCACAAAGGCGAGAAAACTGCCTAAGCAGCCTCTGCATGACTATTTAGTGCCCGTGCCGCTGATATGTGTGTGACTTCATAGATTGCTGACTCAACGCCGGGGTTCTTCAATCCACCCAAAGCATGGCCTCAACCCCAGTGCCCTCAACCAGGGCGTCGACACTGGCACGGTCAGCCTTGCTGAGGGCCCGATGACGTTCCTTGGACCAGCGCAGGCATTTGGCCTGATAGGGGAGGTCTGCTGGGTCCAGGGTGCGGCATCTATGATGAATTCCCTCTCTTAATGTCATTGGGTATCTAACTTATGATTTACCTTTACCCCACTCCCATTTCAAAAATGCGTAGGGCGCAAATTCGATGGGATCCACTTCCGCGAGTACCTTGCCGTCGTTTAAAATGCTGTTATCACCTACGGAATAGAAGCCGCCTAGCATGCGCTCCACTGGCACTTCATGCCATGGGTCAAGCTCGGATGGGGTCAGTTCGATTTCCACCTCCGCGAAGATAAACGTCTTTGGCTTGAAGACAGTTTCTCCCTGGACCAGGCGGGGTGGGTAGTCGAACGCTTCACCCGCTACCGGAGAGGGAGAGTGTTTGAAATTAAAAGCAATATCGGAGTATTCCCCTTCCGGATTCACACCTAAACTCAGCAGTTCATCCATTGCCGAGTTGTCGTTGAGTTTACCCGTCAGGTTTGCCTTGACCTTCATGAATTGGATGCCATGCCGCTCTGTCCAACCCTCAACCGTGTCGCCTTCACGCTGCAATGCAATATTCGCCAGCTTCTTGGGGTAGCCCCAAATTTCTCGCCCACCGGCCATGGCCATATCGTTGGTTACCGGCATGGCCAGGCAGTAAAATCCTTCCTGACCCTCAAAGCTCGCCCTTATAAAAAGAGCGGATTCCTTATACGGAAGACTAAAGTTGGTAGACGGATAATCAGCGGCAAAGGCGAGCACCAAAGGCTTTTCTGCTGGTTTCAGCGGCGGAGGCAGCAGCTTCTCAATGGCTTCAGGTGTGGTTTCCCAGACAAGCGTCAGCATCTCGGCATCATAGAAATCACCACTCTCTGGGGAATTTCCCAAAATTTCTTCATAGGTTTTAACGAAACTCTTAATGGATAGCCTTTGCAAATCTTCATGACAGTGCTTTCAAATTTCTACTGCGTTCGATTATAGTGATTAGCACTTAGCTGGCGGAATCATTTACGGCCAACTACTTTTGGCTAATGACAGGCCTGTATTCTTTCAGTGGTCTCGTCCAATTTTTGGTGTAGTGAGAATGGGATGCAACTAAATAGATTACAGCGCGATCTTTTCAAGCAGCTGATGTCTGAGCTGGAAAAGGCAAAAGTGAGCCAGGATCTATTGTTTTCCAAGTCCCCCCTGTCACCTTTGTCTGAACCAAAGCGTGGGCAACCCGTACTGGCGGGAGTCGAATCACTGGTGTTGTTGGAGACCGCTGTAAAGCTGATGGGAGATCCCTCTTTAGTCATTCGCCTCGGACAGCAGATTGGCATTGAAAGTTACGGCACCTTTGGTTTCGCCTTGATGAGCTGCGCCAACCTCCGAGAATCTCTTGATCTGTTGCTACGCTATGGGAAGGTGTTTTTTGAGCCCGACTGGGAAGCCCATGAGCACGATGGCGGGCTATTGTTACGCCTGAATATGAAGCGGGGCACTCCAGCACAAAAGCAGCTGCTCGCCGAACTTTGCTTCTCTCAGCTGAGCTTCATAGGGAGCTCTCTTTATAGAGGTCAAATAGGGGGCGTTGAGATACATTTTAATTACCCCAAGCCCTCCAATGTTGCCAGCTATGAGTCGGCTTTGAATGCAGTTATTAGCTTCGATTGTGAATACAGTCAATTGTTTTTGCCCCCATCTGTTCTCGATACGCCGGTCAGGACGGCAAATATATCAGACCATGTGGTCTTTCATCAGCAGTGCGAGGAAATGCTGCGCGGGCTAAACAGTGTGGAGAAAACCACCACCGCCGTGCGGCACCTACTGATCCAATCTGCCGGGGAATTCCTCGATATTTCGCAGGTAGCAGAGCGTCTTCATATTAGCGAACGCACCCTGAGGCGACGCTTGAATGCAGAATCCACCAGTTTTAGAGCCACCTTCAACGAGATCAGGGACTTGCTCGCCAGGGAATATCTCGCCGATACTCAGCTGACGGTTGCCGAGATAGCACACCTGCTGGACTATAGTGAGACGGTGAACTTTCGCCGCGCGTTTGTTCGTTGGAAAGGTGTGACGCCCAGCGAGTATCGTCAACAACAGGCTGTGTAAACAGGTTCCTGCCACACGAAAAACAGGTCTTCCAGATTAAGTCACCGGGTCTGCCCCGAGCTAGTTGGCGAAAACAGGCATACGATATTTGGCCGAATATGCTCCTGGATATGGCCGAATATGCTTCCTTGGCATTCGCTGTCCCAGAGTATTGTGCCCCGGTCCAATAACCTGGGAGAAGAAACATGACTGCAATTACCAGCGCCTCACGAATGCCCGAGGGTATGACCCTGGAGGTTCGCAATATCGAGTTCGATCTCAACAAACAGTTGTCCAAAGACTGGCTGGATAACGACCCATTCAGAACGGCTTTCTTTAACGCTCTTAGCATGAGCTTTCCGGCAGGGGAGCGTTTCTTTATAGACAGCGTTCGTCATTTTCGAGATGAAGTGAAAGACCCGAAGCTCAAGCAAGAAATCGGCCGCTTTATTGGTCAGGAGGGGATGCACTCCCGTGAACATAAAAAATACAACCAGATGTTGTGTGATTTACGCGGTTACTGTCAGGAGAAAATGGAAGGCAGGACAGAGAAGCGGGTTCGACTGGCGGAAAAGAAGTTGTCGCCCGAAGTTCAGCTCGCAATGACCTGCGGTGTCGAACATCTGACAGCAATCCTGGCCGATAACGTCCTCAATGGCTGGATGCTCAGGGACGTGGATCCTCAGATGAGAAGCCTGTGGGAATGGCACTGTGCAGAAGAACTGGAACACAAGTCCGTCGCATTTGATGTCTACACGCAGATCAACGGCAACTATAGGGCCAGGAAGCTGACATTGCGGATATTTACAGTGAATTTTTTGTTCGATCTGCTGGCCAATTCCGCCTATATGCTCCGCAAGGACAAAAAACTCTGGAAGTGGTCCACGCTTAAAAGTGGATTCATTTTTCTCTTCGCGAAAGGTGGTGTGTTTCGCGAAATGCGCGGCGACTACCTCAAGTATTTCGACCCCGGCTTCCACCCCTGGGACCATGATAATCGACACCTGCTAGAGATTTGGCAAGTGCCTAATGCGGCTTGAATAGAGCCGCCCCTCCCGGGACGAGTTGTGCAAAGAAAGCTGTTAGCGGTTGGCCGAAACTGATTCCTTAGGGTTCGCTGCTCAAGCGTATGGTGTCTCGGTATTCTAAATACTTTTAACAATGTGCAACGGGGATTCCTCGATGAAAAAATTGCTTTATGGCCTGACAAGCGTGCTGGTGCTGGCGGGGACGTTCGTCCTGGCGTTGCCGACGATCATGCACAAGGCTGGCCTGCACCCCGAGTACCACGGGCTAAAGGTCGAGCTGCCAGGTAAACGCGCCCTTGTGATCACCACTAGTCATAATGTGCTTGCTGCTCGGGGTGAAACGGATGGCCCAGCCACTGGGGTTGTCGCATCGGAAATGACACATCCCTACTACGCCTTTCTGGATGCTGGCATGGCAGTGCATGTTGCGAGCGTTAAGGGAGGGCAGATTCCTGTTGCTCCGGATTCGCTGTCACGCATTTCAGCCACGCCGGAGACCGAGCGTTTCCTCCAGGATTCGATCTTCAAAGCGAAAGTCGAAAAGTCGATCAAGATCGACGCTATTGATTTCAGTGATTACGACATTATTTTTCTGGCCGGTGGTTGGGGCGCGGCCTATGACCTGGGTTATTCCCCGGTGCTGGCACAAAAAATCAGCGGCGCGTATTACGCTGACAACAAACCTGTGATCGGCGGCGTCTGCCACGGGGTGCTGGGTTTGATCAATGCCAAAGATCGCAACGGCAACTTGCTGATTGCAGGGCGTCGCATGACCGGGGTCAGCGACAAACAGATTAAGGAACTCAATATTGAAATCACCCCGCAGCACCCGGAAACCGAGCTGCGCAAGGCCGGTGCGCTGTACGAAAGTCAGACTGCGTTTCGGGATATGTTTGCCACTCACGTCGTCGTAGATGATGAGAAGCGTTTTGTTACCGGACAGAACCAGAATTCCGGATTGGAAACGGCGCACAAAATGATGCAGGTCGTTGCCGATCGGAGACAGTAGGCATGAACAAAGTGCTTAAACTACTCGTGTTATTACCGGCGATTCTCTTTATGGTCACCGGTATTCGCTGGCTGGTGGCGCCTGCTGCAATAGCGCCTAATTTTGGCATGACACTGGCTGATGGTATCGGGCTCAGTTCCCAGATCGGCAATATGGCCGGCTTCTTCCTAACGCTGGGCAGCTGTATGTTGATTGCCCTGATCAGTGAGCGTCGTAGTTGGTACTACCCCCCCATGATGTTATTGGCGATAACAGCCCTGGGCCGAATTCTCGCCTGGTTGTTGCATGATGCCACCCTGGCAGGGAGTCAGATCATGATAGAAGTGGTCGTAGCATTTATTCTGCTGCTGGCATCCCGCCGCCTGCCACAAGACGGCTGAACAGGTGATGCGGATTTCTTTACGTCAGATTTCTTGTGCCTCTGTCCTGTGTTTAGGCTTTGTGAGTGCTGGGGCGCTTGCAGTCGAATCGTTAGAGGTCGAATCTTTAAGTGATGTCGTTGTGGGCACAACGGAACAGAACTCCGTCAGTAGCCAAGCTCCCAACATCGTCTTCATACTCGCCGATGATTTGGGCTATACCGATATTGCGCCTTACGGCAGCGAGGTCAATACGCCAAGCCTGAGCGCTTTGGCAAAGCAAGGTGTGCGCTTTACCAACTACCACACCGCAGCCAATTGCGCTCCTGCCAGAGCCATGTTGCTCACCGGGGTAGACAGCCATCTTGCAGGGGTACCCAATATTCCCGAAATGTTAGCCCCGCAGCAACGGGAATACGCAAACTATCAAGGCGTGCTGGGAGATGACGTGGTGACTGTGGCGACCCTGCTGGAAGACGCGGGCTACCACACCTATATGGCGGGTAAATGGCACCTGGGCATGGAATCCCACAAGCAGCCTAGCCGGCGCGGCTTTGCGCGTACCATGGCAATGATGGATTCAGGCGCCGATAACTGGGAGCAACGCCCCTACATTGCGCTCTATGACCAGGCCAACTGGTTTGCCGATGGAGAGCGGTTTACGCTACCGGAGGATTTTTACTCCTCGCGCTTTTTGGTTGATAAGATGATTGAGTTCATCGACAGCAATCTGCAAGACGGCAAGCCCTTCTTCGGCTATCTGCCATTTATGGCTGTGCACTCGCCTGTGCAGGCACCTCAGCAGTACATCGATCGCTATATGGATCTTTACGATTCCGGCTGGGACGCTCTGCGTCAGCAGCGCATGGAGCGAGCGGCTGCCCTAGGTATTGTGTCGACAGATACGCCCATGGTGCGCATGGCAACGACAGGGGAATGGGATGCCCTTAGTGACGAGCATAGGCGCTACCAGGCGAAACGTATGGCGGTTTACGCCGGTATGATTGAAGCCATGGACGTGCATATTGGCCGCCTGATTGAGTTCCTCAAAAGGCGGGGGCAATACGACAATACGATTTTCATCTTCACCTCAGACAACGGTAGCGAGGCCAGTGGCCCCGCCGACCCGCAAGCCTTTCCCAAGCGACTGATCCAAGAGAACCTCGGTTATAATTTAGACTACGACAACCTGGGACTGAAGGGCAGTTACAGCACCATCGGCCCGGGCTTCGCCAGCGCTTCAGTGAGCCCGCTGGCGTACTACAAGTTCTACGCGGGGGAAGGGGGAATGCGGGTGCCGCTGATCATCTCCGGAAAGCCCGTCGCCCGCCAGCAACAACTCACACGAGCCTTTGCCTGGGCAACGGATATAACCCCCACCATTCTATCGCTGGCTGGGGTTCCCCAGCCTGCAGAACGCTACGCGGGCCGACCAGTGCAGGCCATCACCGGTCGCGACCTCACGCCCTTGCTCTCGGGTGCGGCTGAACGGGTCTATGGCCCCGATGACGCTGTGGGTTACGAATTGACTGACCACGGTGTTTTATTCCAGGGTAACTTCAAGTT
>JBLFXU010000085.1:0-9829 GCA_047609575.1 Bacteroidia bacterium
TGTTGTGGTAGACAGTAGATAGCGTCTACCAATACACAGGCTGGACAGTCACACGGGTGATAGACACCCACACCTGCCCAGGTGGTGAAATTGGTAGACACGCTAGCTTCAGGTGCTAGTGCTCGCAAGGGCGTGGAGGTTCAAGTCCTCTTCTGGGCACCATTTTCAAAACCCGCTCATTGAGCGGGTTTTTTCGTTCTGCACTGAAAACAGATCGAACTGCAGGCGACCCGACAATAGCCCGACTGAGCAACACTTTAATGTGAAAACACGTGAAACAGCCCTGCCTCCATCTCCATCAGTTCATCGCCTCGAATACTCGCTTGAAAAACATCCTAACGTTTGGGCAAAACGCACAATCTAGCGGGAGAACGCTACCTCGAAATGTCTCGAATCCGCTGACAAACCGGATGGAAATATGCTGGTTCCTAAACCAACAACCAAAGAAACAAACCGCCCGCAGCTTGTCTAGGGCTGACCGAAACTGGAGGCACTATCGGGGCGAGGCAGATCTCCGAATACCGCGTGACTCGCCCGGTGGCGTCCCTTACACTTAAATTGCATAGAACAAGATACTTACAGGATCGAGGCATCAAATCGAGCAAACCCGAAATCCACCTGGCAGCAGCAACAGCATGATAAGACTCTTAAAAGGAATGGTAGCGCTGGTGCTCGTTTTCGCGCTCGCCACCACGGCATATCTTTTCACCTCCTGGCAAAGTGATAACGCCGAAATCACGGCTTACTTCTCCTCCAGCTTCTCCGGAGACGTCGTCCGAGCCAGTGACGTAGATGCGCTGATGTCGCAGGTGTACTTCAAGGAGGGCTTTGGCAACAGCGGTGCATACTTCTTTCTCCAAAGACTGGGACCAACGCCCCACCAGGTGATGCAGCTGGGTGGGGACTGTTCCGAAAAATCACGCCTGGTAGCAACCGTGCTCAAAGAGAGGGGTGTCGATGCCACACTGGTGATGCTGGCATCCTGTGACGGTTGTGAGTTCGGCCATACCGTGGTCGAAGCAAACACCGTGGATGGGCCGATAGTAGTAGACCCGGTCTACAACATGTCATTCCCCAAAGGCGATGGATCCTATTACTCCGTACTCGAGTTGCGAGCAGACCCCAGCCTTCTGCCGGGACGCCTGGAGGAACTGATCGCTGAACGAGGAGAGGAAGACAAGATCGCGTTCTACCGCGCCGGCGCAGACGGTGTGCACTACGGCGCGCCGAAAACCATAAACCTTGAAAAAAATGGCGTACTACGCGGAGTAAAGCAGCTCATCTCTATGTTCTCTGATGAGCCACAGCTGGTCTATCGACCTCGTATTCTGGAGGATCCCAAGCTGTTCCTGTTAACAGCATCTACAGGCACCAGCCTGTTTTTTCTGACGCTCTATTTGTTGCTGCGATGGCTGGATCGCAGAAGATGATTCCCCTCCTCGCCCCGTGGCTAATTGCCATGATGGGCGTGCTTGCGATCACACAGTCGCAAGCGCGATCGGGTGAGACCGATATCCTGCAGGTATGCCCACCAAAGACGAGCCTGCCGAAGACAAGCCTGACGAAGAGCGCCTGCGATACCCGCAACTTACACACAGCAATGCGCAGGGTGAAAGACCAAGGCGTGCTGCAGCTGATGCCGGGCAGATACCCCGAATGTATGGTCATCACCAAAAATCACCTCACAATCGAAGGTGAGGGGGCGCAACTCGTAAACAAGGCCTGCAAGGGTAAGGCGGCTATCGTACTTTACGACCACACTGCGGTGATACGACACCTTGCCTGCAGGAATATCAAGGTTGCCGGCGAGAACGGCTCCTGCGTCCGCTTCCACGGCGGCGAACTGACCCTGGAAAATGTGCACTTCAGCGACAGCCAGAGCGGGCTGCTGGGGGGTGATGGCATTCTGCGAATCAACGGCTCTGTCTTCGAGCGCAATGGCTACGGGGGACAGGCGCACCAGGTTTACTTCAGCGGCGCGCAGGCCGAATTATACATCCGCGATTCCAAGTTTCTGTCAGCGACGGGTGAGGGACACGGTATAAAGAGCGGCGCCCGTCGCCTCGTACTCGACAACGTTGTCATCGACGGCGCCGGCGGAAAAATGAGCCGCAACATCGACGCCTATAATGGCGGTGAACTGGTGATCGAAAACTCGACCCTGCGAAAAGACCCCTCCGACGCCAATCAAGAAATTATCGGCTACGACTATGAAAGTCGGGTAGAGCATAAGGTGAATCGCATCGTGCTGCGCAATAACGTATTCGATTGCGGGATGGGCGCTTACGTCCTCGCAGGAACAAATTCCCTACGGGGCGCCCAGATCGTTGCCGAAAATAACCGGTTCCTGGGCAACTGCCACGCCATACCAAAGTCCAGCGGGATACCCACAAAACCTTAGTCTCTAAACCCTCCTAAAAGGTGTACACACTTTTCCATATCTAGTTAATCAACTATAAAAAGTGCCCCCGAAGGGGCCAACAGACGGACCTTGATGTGTTGCCGATGGGCGGTAACCGATAGACAGACTACTATTTGCACTGCGACAGCGGCACCTCCACTCGCCGCTCATTACCGTCCGGCATGCGTTCAATCCGATGGCAGCCCACAACCTCGTTGTAATTGCCAGGTCGTCCGTCGCGCTGGTGCGCGTCGTAACACACCGCACCGCTGTGCAGGTGGTAGGCGCTGTGCCCGATCAGGCTACCCGCCAACCTGACACCAATATACGAGGGGTAGTACCCGCCCCGACTACGGTGGCGCCAATGACTCGGTGAATAACCGCGGTACCGATAGGAGTTATAGCTCCAGCGATTGTAGTGCGAACTCCGGTGCTGCACGCGCGCGTGTCGGTTGTAGTTATCCCGGCGCTGATGCGCACCATGCCTGGACTGCTCGTGACTGGAATTCCAGCCCCTGTTATGGCGATCGCCATGATTACCTGCGGCCATAACGCTCGAAGTTCCCACGGCAAGGGCCAGAGCAAGACCGATTGTACTGAGTGTAGTACTGAATTTGGCGCTGCGTGTTTTCATGGCATTTCCTCCTGGTTTGTGCCGATTGCGAGTTCCAAACTACGCCTATGGCACTGAACGGCAGCTGAACGAAATCAGACTAATTTCACCCTTTCGTTCAGCTTTCGTTCAGCTGCAACGCTCTACAGTAGGGGTGTAATCCAGCCCAGGGAGGCGGTCATGAAAAACACTATTCTTGCAACAGCACTGGCGGGTCTGATAAGCGCACAGGTGGCAAGCGCCGACATTGAGCAGTTTTCGATCAAGGCGCCGGTAATTTCAGTGGTCCCCATCGTCCAAACGGTAACGGATAAAATTCCGCACCGCTCCTGTCACGATGAATTGGTGCGGGTGGAGCGCCGCGGTAGACATCACTCCAGGGTGCCCCAGGTACTAGGCGCGGTTATTGGTGGCGCCGCCGCAGGCGCCATTGGCGACAATACGGGACACCAGGGCATTATTGCGACAGCCGGTGCGCTATTGGGCGCTGCCATCGGGCAGGACGCAGCGTATCGTAACAACACCCCTAGCCAATATGTCACTGAGGAACGCTGCACCATAGACTACGAATTGCGTGATCGGGAAATTGTCACGGGCTATCGCGTCGGCTACCGTTATGACGGTAACATCTACCACACGCGCACCACCCAAAGGCCAGGGGATACCATCCGGCTCAACGTGGTGGTGGAACCCGACATCCGCGGCTAGGAGGAACATCCCATGCGCCGGCTTAACGCTCTTTTAATCAGCACGTTGACGCTGGTATGCCTACTGGGCACCAGTCTTGCACCCCTTGCAGTGCAGGCACGGTCGAACGCGGTTGCCGAACAGGGCGGTGGACTCACTGCCAAGCAAGCGGCAGCGCGGGCAAAGGCGCAATACGGTGGCAAAGTACTCAAGGTCACCCGCCAGGGCAAAGACTACCGCGTGCGACTGCTGCAAAAATCCGGCCGCGTGCTCACTGTGGTCATCCGGGGCTAAGACATGCGCATGCTTTTAGTCGAGGACGATCCGCGCCTGCGCCTGCAGGTGGCACAGCATTTTTCCGAGGCGGGCTGGGTTGTGGAGGAAGCCGCAGACGGTGAGGAAGCGCGCTACCTGGGCCAGGAAAATCCTTACGACGTCGCTATCGTAGATCTAGGCCTACCGGGTATCTCCGGCGTAGAGCTAATCAAGCTCTGGCGCGAGGCGCAGCTGAAATTTCCCATTCTCATCCTCACGGCCCGCTCAGATTGGCGAGACAAGGTAGAGGGGTTGGAAGCAGGCGCGGACGACTATGTCACCAAACCCTTTTACCTGGAGGAAATTGAGGCACGCGTAAATGCGTTACTGCGACGCAGCGGTGGGCGCCAGCAAAGCACTGTTAGTTACGGGCCGCTGCAAATCGATTTCTCTGCTCGCCAGGTTGCGCGCAGCGGCGAGACAATAGAGCTGACCACCTACGAGTACAACACGCTGGAATATCTGGCACATCGACGCGGAGAGGTGGTATCGAAGGCCGAACTGACAGACCATTTATATGATCAGGACTTCGACCGGGACAGCAACGTTATCGAGGTGTTTATTGGCCGCCTACGGCGCAAACTCGACCCGGAAGGTGAACTCAAACCCATCGCCACAGTGCGTGGTGCGGGCTATCGCTTCACGCTGGAGCCCCAGGCATGACGCATTCACTGGCTGGACGCCTGCTATTAGCCAGCCTCGTGCTGCTACCGCTATTTCTGGGCAGCACAGGGTTATATCTGGACAGGGGTTATCGCCTCAGTCTGGATGCCGCCGCCGCACAGCGGCTGCAGCTGCAGGTACTGACCCTGCTCGCCGAGGCAGAGTATGAGGACGAGCTGTTCATGCCCGAGCAACTGCTTGAAGGTCGATTTAACCAGGCCAATTCCGGCTTGTACGGTGTCATCGCCAAACCCGGTGGCACGCCGCTGTGGACATCGCCTTCGGCAGTCGCCACTGATATCAGTCAGGCGCTACAGGACAGTCAGGGGTTGGGTGCTGGAGAACAGGCATTTGAGCGCACATCCGGACTTTACCGCTTTTCATGGGCCGTACTATGGCTTACCGATCAAGGCGCCGAGGTGCCTTTGGTCTTTAGCGCCCTGGAAACCACGGACCCAGCTGCAGCGCAGCTCGCCGCGTTCCGAGGCAGCCTGCTGCTTTGGCTGGGCGGCGCGACAGCCGCACTGCTGTTGTGCCAGATACTGATTTTACGCTGGGGCCTGCGCCCCCTGAAAGAACTGGCAGGCGACATCGCCAGAATTGAACGCGGTGATATCAATCACCTGGGCGGCCCCTACCCAAAGGAAGTGCAGGTAGTCACTGACAATCTAGGCAGTCTGCTACGGGTCGAATCTGAACGCCGTGAGCGCAGCCGCAATACGTTATCGGATCTGGCGCACAGCCTGAAAACACCACTGGCGGTTATTCGCAGCACAGACGCAACCGCTGCTGATTTTCCCCAGGTCCTCACTGAGCAGGTCGACCGCATGGAGGAGATCATCAGCTACCAACTGCAGCGAGCCAGCGGAAGCGGGCATACCCTGCTGCGCCTGTTACCCGTTTCGCCCGTGGCCAAGCGCCTGAAAAATACCCTGGAAAAGGTGTACGCCGACGACGGCATCCGTATCAGTCTGCTGATCGAAGAGAACTGTCAATTTCGCGGCGACGAGCGTGATCTGATGGAGCTGCTGGGCTGCCTGCTCGATAACGCCTGCAAATACTGCGATACCCAGGTGCGTATCTCGGGGCAAGGCCAAGGCGGCGGTATGCGCCTATGCGTGGAAGACGATGGCAATGGTATCGAACCGGAACTGGCGGATGCAATCCTCAAGCGGGGTGTGCGGGCCGATAGCACACGGCAAGGTCAGGGTATCGGCCTGGCGGTGGCTGAAGACATTGCTCGCAGCTATAAAGGCCGTCTGAAAATAGACAACAGCCCCCTTGGCGGCGCCCGCGTACGTCTACTATTCGATACCTGATATCGAATAGCTAATATTGAATACCTAAGGCTGTAGCTTGCCCCGGCAATGAGTTCGGTTACACTGCCAGTTCAATTCGGATCGCCCAGCCTGGGATAAAGTAGACCAGCATGAACACGCAAAAAGACCTGGCCCGCTCAGAACCATTCATTGTGGTCTCCTACGACCAAAGGAGACTGCTATGAACGCACCCGCAACACAAAGAACTCGACACCTGCGCGCCTGCCACCTGTGCGAAGCCATCTGTGGCCTAGTCATCGAAACGCAGGGCGAGGAAATAGTGTCAATCCGGGGCGACAAAGACGACCCACTGAGCCGCGGCCACATCTGCCCCAAGGCTGTGGCGTTAAAAGATCTGCACGAAGATCCAGACCGCCTGCGGCGCCCGGTGAAAAAAGTAATCGATGGAGAGAATGTTCGCTTCGAAGAAATCAGCTGGGAAGAAGCGCTGGACACGGCGGCACGCGGACTGGTGGATATACATACGCGCTATGGTGTGCATGGCATTGGTGTCTACATGGGCAACCCCTCGGTACACAATTACGGCATGCTTACCCACCAGGGCAACCTGTTTCGCCACCTGCGCACCAACAACCGTTTTTCTGCCACCTCCGTCGACCAACTGCCCCACCACCTCGTTTCTCTCTGGCTGTTCGGACACAAGTTGCTATTCCCGATTCCAGACATCGACCGCAGTGATTATTTCCTGATGCTGGGCGCCAATCCAGTGGCATCCAATGGCAGCATCTGGACTGTTCCAGACGTGAAAAAGCGTATCAAGGCAATGCAGGCACGCGGCGGAAAACTGGTTGTTATCGACCCGCGACGCACCGAGACCGCCCACCTGGCCAGCGAGCATCACTTTATCCGACCCGGCACTGATGCGCTGTTTCTCGCCGCCGTACTGCACAGTATCTTTGCGCAACAGCTCGATGACACAGCGCATCTTGCGCCCATTGTTTCCGGCCTGGAAGAAGTACGCACTGCGTTGCATGATTTCACTCCGGAGTATGCGGCGCAGCACACTGGCATTAGCGCTGCGGATATTGCGCGCATCGCGACAGAGATGGCCACAGCTGAAGGCGGGATTTGCTACGGCCGCATGGGTGTCTCAACGCAGGCCTACGGCACGCTTTGTCAGTGGCTGATCCAGGTGATCAATATTGCTACCGGGAATCTGGATAAACCAGGTGGCAGCCTGTTTACCCTGCCCGCCATAGACCAGATCGCAGTCACAAACCCCGGCGGATTTGGCCGACACCACAGTCGCGTGCGCAATTTGCCAGAATTTGATCGGGAGCTGCCTGCCGCCGCGATGGCAGAGGAAATTACACACCAGGGTGAAGACAGTATTCGCGCCCTGTTCACCGGCGCGGGTAATCCAGTGCTGTCTACCCCCAACGGCGCGAATCTGGATCTGGCCCTTGAGCAACTCGAGTTCATGGTCTCCCTGGATCCGTATATTAACGAGACCACACGTCACGCCAACGTGATCCTTCCCCCCACTTCCGCACTGGAACACGATCACTACGACATGGCCTTCCACACCAATGCCATACGCAACACAGCGCGCTTCAATGAGCCAGTGTTCGACAAGCCAGACGGCTCCCTGCACGACTGGGAAATCTTTACCGAGTTGGGCAACCGGGTAGCAACACTGCTGGGGCTGGAAACAAAGCCGGCAACCCCGCCGGATCAGATCATCGACTACGGACTGCAAATGGGCCCGTATGCCGAGCAGGGCATGTCGTTGGCCAAGCTGAAAGAAAACCCGTCTGGTGTCGATCTGGGCCCGTTGCAGGCGCAACTGCCCGAGCGACTGCGCACCCCCCAGAAAAAAATTCGCTGCAATACCCCCGAGACCATGGCAGACCTGACTCGCTTGCGCGCCGAGTTCGGCAGTTGCGAAGGTCGCCAAAGTAAAGAAAGCAGCGCAGGGGACGATTCGCTACGCCTGATCGGCAGGCGGCATGTGCGTTCAAACAATTCCTGGATGCATAATTACCATAGACTGGTAAAAGGAAAAAATCGCTGCACACTGATGATGCATCCTCAGGATCTGGCCGCAAAAGGTATTTCAGATGGCGACACAGTTGCCATAAGTTCCAGGGTCGGCACGCTGCAAGTTGCGGTGCAATCCTCTGAGGATGTGATGCCGGGCGTTGTCAGCCTGCCCCACGGTTTTGGTCACGACCGCAAGAATATTCGCATGGGAATCGCACAGGCGAACGCGGGTGTGAGCTGCAACGATTTGACCGATGAGCTGTACCTGGATGAATTGTCGGGAAATGCCGCAGTCAATGGCGTACCAGTCACTGTGACGCCACTGAGCTAAGCCAGAACCTGGGCTGCACTTGGCAAAAACCAGACAAGAACGGAACAAGCACCGAAACTTAGTATTTGTAAAATTGCTTGGCAATCTCCACTATCTACCTGTAGCACACCAACAATTGCGTCGTAACGTGTAGAAAAGAGGGGCTCTCATGGAATTTTCCACGATCGTATTCTGCCTGGTCGCACTCGGCCTGGTGATGTATATCATCAATATCTACAACTCTCTGGTAAAGCTGAAAAACCGCTTTCTCAACGCCTTCGCGCAGATTGAGGTTCAGCTCAAGCGCCGCTACGACCTTATCCCCAACCTAGTGGAGACAGCCAAAGCCTACATGGGGCATGAACGTGAAACGCTGGATGCTGTGACCTCGGCACGTAACGATGCCGCGGCAGTACTCAAGGCCATAGACACTGGTGACATGAGCGCGGCAAAACTGTCTGAACTTGCGGGCGCAGAAAACGCGCTAAGCGGCGCACTGGGCAAGCTCAGCGTTACCATGGAGGCGTACCCGGACCTCAAGGCCAACGAAAATATGATGCAGCTCACCGAGGAGCTGACAACCACAGAAAACCGCGTGGCGTTTTCGCGCCAGGGGTATAACGATGCGGTCATGGGCTACAACACTTACCGGCAGAGCTTTCCGCCGGTATTCTTCGCAGCACGCTTTGGACACCCAGATGACGCGACGCTGCTGGAGTTTGAAGACTCCGCTGAAATTCAGAGCGCCCCAGAGGTCTCCTTTTAGTGCCCTACTGACCTACTAGCATGGATTTTTTCGCGCAGCAGGATGCAGCACGGCGCAAGACACGTCTGCTCGTTGTGCTGTTCCTCATTGCCGTGGCCCTACTCATCCTGCTAACCAACGCTGTGGTCACACTGTTCCTGTATTTCAATGAATTGACGCCGCCTGATTTGGCCGCCAACAGCCAGGACATGGCACGCAACTTCTTCGCCTTCTTTAGCCTGGAACGCTTTGGCTGGATCAGTATGGGTATGAGTGCCACGGTGGCGATGGTTGTTTTCCTGAAGTGGATACAGCTGGCCACTGGCGGCAAGGCGGTGGCAGAAAATATGGGCGCGGTGCGCATTCTGCCCCAGAGCCGGGACCGCGATGAGGTGCGCTGTCTCAACGTGGTTGAAGAGATGGCGCTGGCAGCCAATATGCCGGTGCCACCCGTTTATGTGCTCAACGGCGAACGTGGCATTAATGCTTTCGCGGCTGGAATCAGCCCTGCGGATGCCGTTGTGACTGTCACCAGGGGCACCCTCGTACAATTGAAGCGGCATGAATTACAGGGCGTCATTGCGCACGAATTCAGCCACATCCTCAACGGCGACATGCGTCTTAATATTCGTCTTGCAGCGCTGCTTAAAGGCATCACGTTTATCGGCGATGTCGGTCACTTCATGCTGAGGCATAGCAACAGGGTACGCAGCGGCGTAAGTGCGCGGTCAGGTGGAAGCCTTCCTGTATTACCAATATTGGGTTTAATTCT
>JBLFXU010000086.1:0-9794 GCA_047609575.1 Bacteroidia bacterium
TAACAGGCTTGAACTTTTTTCAATAGTTTTTGCAGCTAACGGTTCAGCAACTCTGCATTGGTTGGGTATTTCTCAAGCAACTCAACAAGCTTCGTAGCGCCTTCTATAGGTGTAAGATGAGTAAGCGCCCTCCGCAAATTTCTTATCTTTTCAATATCCTTCGGATCTAGAAGAAGCTCCTCACGTCGCGTGCTACTTTTAGAAATATCCAGTGCGGGAAAAATCCGTTGTTCTGCAACCTCCCGTGACAAAACGATTTCCATATTACCCGTGCCCTTGAACTCCTCAAATATCACCTCGTCCATACGGCTTCCGGTATCAACTAGTATCGTCGCCAGAATGGTAAGCGACCCACCATTCTCAATCTTTCTTGCTGCGCCAAACAGCTTTCGTGGTATTTCCATTGCTCTAGCGTCAAGCCCGCCCGTCATGGTACGACCGCGGCCCTTTTGCTCAGCATTATGTACACGTGAGAGCCTCGTGAGAGAATCAATGACAATCATTACATCGTGCCCCTCGCCAGCTTGTTGGCGGGCGGTGCTAAGAAGAGCATTGGCCACACGTACGTGTTGGTCATAGCTATCATCGGAGGACGAGGCGTGTACCTCTGCCGGCACGCTGCGCCTAAAATCAGTCACTTCTTCCGGCCGCTCATCGATGAGTAACGCATAGAGCTTTATCTCGGGATAAGCTTGCCCCACTGCCTGGCAAATATGTTTCAAAAGGGTTGTTTTCCCGCAGCCAGGTGGAGCAACAATCAAACCTCGCTGGCCCATTCCTATTGGCGTGATCAAATCCATCGCTCGGGTGGTGAGTTGCTCAGAACCTAATTCCAGGCGAATGCACTGACAAGGATTAATGGCTATGCCATTTAAGAAACGTTTTTGTGGGTCACCATGCGATACCTCTTTGGGCGGCGCATCTGCTTGTTTAGCGACTTTCTTTCTTTTCACCTTCAAAGACAATGTCTTTCTCGTCATGATATCGGTTTTTTGCTCAAGTGAATGAAGTGTTTGCTACCTGGTTAAGTAGTCTAACGCAGCTAGTCAGTGAATGTCCGGGTACTGACAAGTTAAGTTTTCGGATTTGTTAGAATCGGCCGATGAGTGCTTACAAGCGCCATTGCTTCCGGCTAGGCGCCCCCCACCCGATGTCATTTCCTACGGTGTCTGGCTCTACTACAGATTCAATCGCAGTCATTGCCGGTGTGCCGGACCATTCATTGAAAGAATGCGGGACAGACCACGATTTACTCCACCAATAGACAAGAAAAACGTGGTCTGTCCCCGGTTTACGAGGCGAAAGCGGCCCCTAGCTAACGACCGCTATCACCTCACTCGGGACGTTAGCTTAGTCTCAGTATTCGTTACATTTGTCGACCCAATACCAAGATGGTGACCTGAATCACATTTAGCCTTCTTGAAGCCGCCCCCCAAGTTATTGCCAAAGCCTATATTTTGCATCAAAATCAGACCTTCTAGTAAGTTTCCAGGGGCTCAACCGTGAAATCGATACAACCGCTATTTTTTGCTTTCCTCATGGTGCTGTGGACGCAGGCACAGGCTCAGAATTGGGATCACACCGACGTAAAGTACGGGACCGATGACCCCAACCGCCAGTGGCTCAATATTCACCTCGCAGATACAGTAGAGCCAGCGCCGGTATACATGTTTGCTCATGGCAACGGTGGCACTCCGGATATGCCGAATGGGCAATTAGATACGATTGCCGGTGCGGGTTACACCACGGTCAGTTGGGAGTCTGTTCCATCTATTTCACAACCGGAAGATCTACAGATTATTTGGTCAGATGCGCAACTGGTTTTCGACTGGATTCGCGCTAACGCCGCTACGTACAACATTGACCCAGACAACATAATTGTTGGTGGTAGATCCCGGGGTTCTGGCGGCAGTTGGCCTTTGGCCCAAAGTGGTCACCCCGCAATCAAAGGCATTTACATGTATAACGTATTACCCGAGGGCTTTTGGCAGTTTCCGGATTTGTGGACGCCGTTGGTCAACGTTAGTGCTGATAGCCCGCCAACCTATTTTGCCTTTGGCCCCAATCCACAATCCGATGACGGCCATAATCCTGTCAACGCGTATCCTGTCCGGGATCGCTATATCGAACTGGGCATTGGTGACAACATCACCCTTACAGATAGCATGTGGGATAATTTTCGAGATGAAAACGACAATTGGAAAAACGTCGCCCAGATCATGGAGTACTTCCCTGGTTTTGTTGCGACGCTTGATTCGTCGGAACCCGCAAACATGGTCGACAATTTTGATGGGGGAAACACCGACTATCTTTGGACCGGGAATGGAACGTGGTACATCAGCGGGGACACTTACAATCAAGACGATACTACTGGTCAGAAATCGACTTATGCCGGCAACACGGCCTGGGATGCTTACACCTTCAAAGCGGACATGATCACGGTGAGCAGCGCTAATCCCGCGATAGGCTGGATGGCCAGTTCTCTGGCGTTCAGGGTGTCCGATAGCCAGAATATGTATTTGCTAAGACTGCACTCAGACGGTGTTTTGAAACTACGGACTTCCGTCAACGGCGTCAATTCGGTGATTGCTTCCGTAGCGACCGGATATTCTCCCTTTGCCTGGCATACATACAAAATCGTGGTAGCTAGCGATTCAATCAAAGCTTCAATTGACGATGAATTACTTATAGATGTTAGCGACAGCGACCATTCGACAGGCGGCATCGGTGTTCTCACTTCCCAGTCATCGGTTTCGGTGGATAACATTGCCGTTACTCAGCCTCCGGGTTGTTGAGTCGACTTGAGATAGGGGACATGCTGGCGAGGACTGGACTGTTGAGATTCAAGCAGTATTCCTTTCGGCAATGTACTGGCTTTCGCCAATCTGGATATGGATGGTGCTAACGTCCGCTCCTAGGCGAAAGCGGCCCTCAGGCTAATCCAATTAGGTGGTCTTTGTCAGGCTCGTGCGGTGTGGCCATGCACTCCAGGAGCCGATTATGACTCCAATCACATACACTGCATTTAAGGGTCTTGTGTGAAAAAAGGACAGGCACATAGAGGTAAATAAATTAATTATAAACCAACATGTTAATGGTCCGCCCTCCCCGATTCGAACGGGGGACCTTCCCCTTAGGAGGGGGACGCTCTATCCAGCTGAGCTAAGGGCGGATATGGGGGTGTGTAGCGAAGGCTGCGAATTATTCCCTCTAGCCCGACAAATGGCAAGGCTTACTCCGTCAGATCGTATTCCGAGAAATCCGGGTTGTGCATAGCCTTGAGGTAGTGCGTGGGTAGCCAGGGATACAAATTGGGCTTGCCGCTTGAATCGAAGTACCAGCTATTGCAGCCCCCGGTTGCCCAGGTGGTGTTTTTGATACCCGCGGCCATGCTTGCATTGTAGGCATCGCAGGCACTTTGTTTGGCCTCAATGGTGGCAAGTCTATCTGCCTTCATGCGGTCCAGCATGGAGATCACGTAGTCCACCTGGTGTTCAGTGATTGAGATCAGCGAGAGATTGCCGACTGGGCCGGTAGGGCCTTCCAGCATCCAGAAGTTGGGGAAGTTGGGTATTGCTACAGAGCGGTGCGCCCGGGGTGCGCCATGCCATTGTTGCTCAAGGTCTGTGTTGTTGGCGCCCGTTACCTTTGTTGGCAGGATGAACGCGGCAGCGTCGAAGCCGGTGGCCAGCACGAGCACGTCCACTTCGTGCAGTGCGCCATCGCTGGTGCGTATGCCTTGTGGTTCGATCTTTTCAATCGACTCCGTGACCAGGTGTGCATGGGGGCTGCTGATGGCCGGATAAAAATCTGAGCAGAAGATCAGGCGTTTGCAAGTGGCCTGGTAGTCCGGTGTCAGTCTGCTTCTGAGTTGTTTGTCTGCAACGCCGTCTTCCAGGTGTTGCTGTGCAGTTTTACTGATCTGTTTTTGCCAGAACTTACTGCCCACTGTTGCGGCGCTGAACATGTGTACCATTTTGCGCAGGTAAACATGGTAGGCAAGGCGTTGCATAAAAGGCAGCAACTTATAGGCGGTGTTCCAGGCACGCGAATAGGTAGTCTGGGGCAGGGGAACCAACCACTGTGGCGTGCGTTGAAAGACATGCATCTCACTGACGTCTTTGGTGACGGCGCCAATAATTTGTGCGGCGGTGGAGCCGGTACCGATTACACCGACGCGTTTGTCTTTAAGATCTACCGAATGGTCCCAGCGGGCGGAGTGAAAGCAATCGCCTGCGTAAGTTGCTAGCCCCTCGATAGCAGGGTACACAGGTTTATGCAAAATGCCTGTGGCGGAGATAACTACGTCGTAGGTTTCGGGTTCGCCTGTCTTGGTTGTTAATTGCCAGCGGCCGTCTTGATAGCGCAAATCGGTTACTGCTGTATTGAAGCGGGTGCGTTGCGTGACGCCGAAATCTTCGGCGACCTGTTCCATGTACGCCTGAATCTCGGAGCCGTAGGAGTAGCGGTGGGACCAGTCTGGCTTCAGTGCAAAGCTGAAGCAGTACCAGCGAGAAGGTACATCGCAGGACAAGCCCGGGTAGGTATTCTCGTGCCAGGTACCGCCAACTCGATCTGCTTTTTCGAATACGGTGAGGTCGGTATAGCCAGCCTTATTCAGCTTTACCACTGCAGCAATGCCAGACATACCGGCGCCTATGATAGCGATGCGAGGTTGTCGACCTGATGACGCCCAGGGCTGTTCGCTAGATATCGGTTCCATTCATCCTCACCTGTAAGAATACTATTCCTGGCGCCCAGGGTTTAGGTTGATGCGTGTGTGTTGGTCGTCAGTATAGCCGTCATAGTGGGGAGGGCACCCCTGTTGTGCAATTGATCCAGGTCAAAAATTGCGCCCTATGTTTTTTGTAGGCATTGAAGGTAGCAAGATGCGTCCCTATCTATTACTTCAGACGCAGGGAAACTATTACTTCAGATACGGCAAACTGTTTCTACCAGCCAGTAAACAACGTATCTTGAGGAGAAGTCTCATGTCTTTAATGCCACGCAATAACCTGTTTGATATTGACCGATTTTTTAGCGATTCCTGGCCTCAGGCCCAGCAGTCTGTACTTGCAGGATGTAACTGCACACACTTTTCGCCCACAGCTTACTAGGTGCCACAAAATCCGGCATCAAACTGGGGGTTCGGTTCTATCTCTGCCATATGGGCAATACGCTTTTGAACCCGCGGATAAAATGTAGATGTGAAGTCTGCTTCGGATGGCGACAAAACCCCTGGTAGCACCCAATTAAAGCACTGTTCAAATGCTTCGTTCACGCCAGGGCATCGATGTATATTCGCAGCTAGCAAGTTGACGTTTATGGTCTGTATTTGCGCACTCTTTAACAGCTCACCCCGTTGATACTCGTAGATTTTACTCCCTTAGCGCATACACGGAGTTGCAATCAGCGGCCTGGGCAGCCCCTTTTCTGAGGCGGAAAATGGCAGGGCGCCCCTGCGCAGTACTTTGTATTTCGAGTGCTGGGTCGTGCTCTCATCGCCGGTCGGTTTAACGTATCAGCATTGCTCGAATCACCCGACGTAGCAGTTGTTTTTGCCGTGCGATATTCTCGGCGTCTTTCAGGTCTCCCTGCGCCAGGGAGTCGAAGGCGCGCTGCGACAGAAAGTAACCGGTGGTCAGGTTGAACATGGCGATCACGTTAATCGCCAGAGCAGCTCTATCTTGATCATTTACTGCTCTATCTTGATCATTCAATGCCCTATCTTCGCCCTTCGCGGCGCTGTCATCTGGCGCACGATGGACGTTGCCAAACACTTCCAGGCTTTGCATCCCTTGTTCAAATAATCTCTCCAGCCAGGCACTGACTAACTGATTGCCAACAGAATCTCGGTCGCCCTGCATGGACTGTTGGAACAATGCGGCCATTTGCGGATGTTCCCAGAGTAAATCCGTCATCACGCCGGGTAGGTCGGTGTAGTCGCGTAGCTGGGAGGCACCCTCCATGTGCTGGGAGAGGGCCTCGGCCATGGGGTTGAGAGCCCGGTGCAGCACCGCTTCGTAGAGCGCCTGCTTGCCGGCAAAATGGTTGTACAGACCGGGTTCTTTGATGCCCGCACCACTGGCGATCTGCCGCAGGCTGGTGCCTTCGTAGCCGTGGGTGGCGAAAAGATCTTCAGCTACATCCATAATGCGCAGCGCAGTGCGTTCGCCCTTGGTCTGGCGAGCCGGTTTTTTCGCCTCGGTAGGCATAAATTATCGCCCGATTGTCGAAAATTGATCAAAAAATAGCATACAGGCCTTCAGGATACGACAATACATCGACTATACTCAATAAAAATTAACGTTTGATAATTTATTGGAGATGGCGGTGGTGCTGCGAGTCAGGGATTTAGTCAATGAGGATGCCTCGCTGGTGAGCCGGCGCTGCTGGTCGGATGCCACTGTCTATGAGCTGGAAAAGCGAGCTATCTTTGGCCGTGCCTGGCTATTTCTGGGGCATGAGTCGCAGATACCCAATCCAGGCGATTTCGTACAGGCTTATATGTGTGAAACCCCGATCATTCTGGCGCGGGGTGAAGACCGCAAGGTGTATGCCAGCGTCAATAGCTGCACCCACCGCGGTCTGCCCGTGTGCAGGGCCGATCACGGCAATACCAAGCGCTTTGTTTGTCCGTATCACAACTGGTCCTACACGGTAGAGGGCAATCTGGTCACGATTCCCCAGGAAAGCGAGGTTCAAGTAAAGCCCGACAAATCAAAGCTGGGGTTGAAGCGGGTGCCACGGGTTGAGTCCTGGCGCGGCATGGTGTTTGGCAGCTTTGATGCGGCAATCATCCCGTTGGAGGATTACCTGGGCGATATGCGCTTCTACCTTGATGCGTTCTTTGACCGTTTCCCCGGTGGCATCGAGTTTATGGGCGCGCCGCACCGTTGGGTGATCAATGCCAACTGGAAGCTCCCCATGGAGAACCAGTTGGGCGACGTAAACCACGGTGCCTTCCTGCACAGTGCCATTATTCCCAGGGAAGCCCAGGACCTGATTGAAGAACTTGGCCATAGCGTAGTCACTAGTCCAGGGCACGGCGCCACGTTTCGCTTGATGCCCAAGGACGCACCGGTTGATGATGTCGCCTGGGGTATGGAGGCCATGGGCAGTCTCTTTGGCGGCGATGAGGTACAGAGCTACCTGCGCCAGATTCAGGCCCAGGCGGCCGAGCGCGTGGGTGACATTCGGTCCCGCATGAAGGGCCTCACGTATGGTGTGTATCCGAACCTGTCCTTTTTATGGTCCAACACGTCTTTCAAAGTGTCGCACCCGCGTGGACCGGGCAAGGTTGAATACTGGAGCTGGGCGGTGGTCCCTGCGGATGCGCCCGACAACGTGAAAAAAATTCTGCGTACCAATTACAGTTCCTTTTTCGGCCCGGCGGGCATTTTGGAGCAGGAGGACGCAGAGGTTTGGGTGCAGCAGTTCAAGGGCGCCAATATCGATTTTGCCGATGACCGTCCGTTTTTTTATGGCCTGGGCCTTAACGAAGAGAAGCCTCACCCAGACTTGCCTGGCCTGGTCAGTGTTACCGCGAACGAATTTTATGCCCGGCATTTTTTCCAGCGCTGGCGCGATGAGTTGCAGGCGTTGGAGGGCACACTATGAGTAATTTGTCATTGGAGATATCCGCCGAAGAGCAGCGGGGGCTTGAGCGTTTCTATTTTCATGAGGCACGCCTACTGGATAGCCGGCAGTATCAACAGTGGCTGGCGTTGGTTGCCGAAGACATCAGCTACCAAATGCCATCGCGCGTCAATGTGCAGGTGAACAACCGCGAGCGTGGTTCTGAGGAGATGCTCAGTGTGGCGCGCGAGCTGGAAGATGCAGACTCAATGGGCGCGCCGCACCGTGAAGAGACCTACATTCACCTGATGCTGCGTGTAGAGCGAGCCTTTAAAATCAACTCCTGGGCGGAGCATCCGCCTGCCCGTACCCGGCGCCTGGTGGGCAACGTGGAATTAATGTCGCGCGAGGATGATGAGCTTACTGTGCTGAGCAACTTTCACCTGTTCTGGGCACGGCCTGGCAATGAAAACGCGATGTATAGTGGTCAAAGGCGCGACACATTGCGGCCGCAAGAGGGGAGTTTCCGCATTGCCCGTCGTGAAATCATCCTCGATTACGCTGAGATTGAATTGCCCACGCTGGGGCTGTTGTTTTAGTGGCGTGCCTGTTGTTTTAGACGGCCTTAACAGGGTGTAGCTCGCTGTTGTTAGGCTGGAACTGATGGCTATTCATCCTGACGCGAAACTCCAGACGCCGGTCTCTTCGAGAACCGGTGCCCAAGTTGTCAACTTAGCCCACGTTATCCGTTGTGCACTATTGCATTGTGCAGCTCGGCGTATCACTCTACTTGCGAGCACCGCCGTTACTCGGAGCAGCAGTAACAGCGGCCGTTAACTTGCAGCGCAAACACCCTTTAGCAGGGGTTGAGGTGTCAGGTGCGCATCCCCAGCAATCGATGTATTTTTTCCCTCATACTGGTGGCGATGCAATTCGCGATACCCGGTAGTGCTTTGTCTGAAAATTCTCCAGAGCAACGCCAATCAGAGCAACAGCCAGAACAGCAACAGCCAGAAAAAATTCATCCTGAACAACAGCGGGCAGCGCTGCTGCAGCCGGAACTACAGCCGGAACTACAGCCGCCAGATCAGCAGCAACGGCAAGAATACGACACGGCTGTTGCGGCAATTCGCGCAGGCAAGTGGCAAGACTTTCAAGCCCTACGCCCCGGACTCGATGAATACCCCCTTTCGGTTTATCTCGACTACTACCAGCTCACAGCACAGTTGTCCCGCGTGCGCCCTCAGGATGCCAGCAGCTTTTTGGCGCGCAGCGCCGATTCTCCGCTGCCGCAGCGATTCCTATCGCTGTATTTACGTCGCGCCGGTGCAGCGCGTCGCTGGTCCGATTTTCTGACTGTTTGGCCCCAGGAACCCAATAGCATTGAACTGAAGTGTTATCACTTCAGGGCGTTGCTGGCACAGGGTGATAAAGAGGCCGCTTATGCCGGCGCGAAACGCCTGTGGGTGCACGGAAAATCCCAACCCAAGTCTTGCGATCCATTGTTTGCGGCATGGGAAGCGGCAGGCGAACTGACTGACGACCTCGTGTGGGAGCGCATGCGAGCGGCGTTTTCTGTTCGGCAAGGTTCACTCATGCGTTATATCAGTCACAAGGGTAGCGGTGCGCTGCAACCCTGGTCCGAGCGGTTGCAGCGTGTTTACCGCGATCCGTCCAGGCTAGACATTAAAGGCTTATCGGCTACGCACGCGCGCACTGCACAGCTGGTGAGTTCAGGGCTGACGGGCCTTGCCCGCTATAGCCCGGAAAAAGCGCTCGCCCGCTGGCAGGATTACAGCACCCGCCTTACCTTCACCCCAGAGCAAACGCAGACGGTGGAATATGCCATTGCGCTGCAAGGTCTGTTTGCCCGCAGCGATGATCTGCGTCAGTGGTTGCCTGATGTCTTAAGCCGGCAAGCGGATGACAAGCTGGTGGGTATTCGCCTGCGTTGGGCATTGGCAGAGCAGGACTGGGACACTTTTATGGCAACACTGCCATTACTGTCTGATGAAGAGCGCGAAAGCAGCACCTGGCGTTATTGGCAAGCGCTGGCATTGATCGATGCCGGTCGCAAGGATGAAGCCGGTAGTCTGCTGCTGGCGTTAGCAGCAGACCGGGGGTTCTACAGTTTTCTCGCTGCGGACTATCTGAAGACGGCTTATGCGTTCAATTCACGCCCACCCTTGATGGCACAGACGCCGCACCTTAAGGCA
>JBLFXU010000087.1:0-9754 GCA_047609575.1 Bacteroidia bacterium
GATAAACACAGGATCGTTAAGCAACGCCATCCGGCCCTCTACGTCGTCATACTCCTTGGCTATCAGTTCACAGGTAGAATCCAGCTCTTCATACAAGGGCGAGACAATGCCATCGGACCACACTCTAAAGTTAGTCCCCAGTGCCTGAAAATGTATATTACCCTTGAACAACCGGCTGTTTACCAAGGCAGCAAACCCCAGAAAGGTTTTATGCCCCTCCGGCATTAAAACAAATTCCATTACCGACAGTGCAGACGTTTTCAGAGTCTTGCCAAACAAACGTCCGCTGGTGAAAAGGAAGAACAGAAAAGCCTTGGCACGCTTTTCGATGATCGGCGTGGTCTGCCAGACGCGATCGCGATTACGCACAATCTTCAAAAGACGTTTCATCTCACCAAAGCTGGCGAACTGGGTTGGAATGCGCTTATCCGTATGAGGCGTATTGGCGAGGTAATGAAAAGGTAGGCCGTCGGTGCTCATACCCAGGTAACCCTGTTGCATGGCCTGATCCAATAAGCGCTCCATTTCTTTGAGCTCCGCTTCCGTGGGCTCGCGGTCAATACTGTCTTGCAGCCCCATGACTTCTACACGCAGCATGGAGTGCGGAACGAAGGCGCCCACGTTAGGCCCCAGTGGAATCTCGTCAAAATGATCCAGGTAATCGCCGCTGTTGTCCCAGTGCACAGCGTCAACACACTTGCTCAACACCGACTTGGGAATGTTCTCTACGCGAGTAAAACAATCGACGATGGGGTTCTGCTCGCCTTCCTGCTGCTTGCCAAAGCAAGTGCCAAGACTACAGTTACCGACTAACACCGTAGTCGTACCGTGTCGCACCACCTCAGGCAGTCCCGGTTCAATATCAACCTCAAGATCCAGGTGGGTATGGATATCCAACAAGCCCGGCGTCAGCCATTTGCCCTGGGCGTCAATGACCTGGGCTGCGGCACTGGGTGGCAGCTGCGCGCCACGTGCTGCAATTCGGCCGTTGCGAATCGCAACATCCTGCAACACCGGCGGGCCTCCAGTACCGTCGAATACCAGTGCGTTATTGATCAATGTGTCCCATGCCGCTTCAGCCATTATCACTACCCTATTCAATTCTGATTCAAAAACTGGGCAAGCGCCTGTAAAGGCTACTCCCCGGACGTCGCTTGCTCTATCCTCGGCAACAGCGAGCGCACACCTGCGCACAACTATAGCCAATCCAGAGGAGTACGGCGATTGCAAGCTATCCCCTTTAACAACAGCTACGCGCGATTACCCGCGCAGTTCCATACCGCGCTGGCCCCAACCCCGGTTGAGAAACCCGGCCCGATCCGCGTTAACCGCACTCTGGCAACGCAGCTGGGCCTGGACCCGGACTGGCTGGCCTCCACCGAAGGCACGCAGGTCATCGCCGGAAATCACGTCCCCTCGGGCGCCGAGCCCATCGCTACCGTTTACGCGGGTCACCAGTTTGGCGGCTATAACCCGCAGCTGGGAGATGGCCGGGCGATACTGCTAGGCGAGCTGACACCAGCAGAGGGTGCACGGTTCGACCTGCAACTCAAAGGCTCAGGACCAACGCCCTACTCGCGCGGCGGTGATGGCCGCGCCCCTCTGGGGCCAGTGCTGCGTGAGTACATTCTATGCGAAGCCATGTATGCGCTGGGAGTACCCACCACCCGGGCCCTGGCCGCGGTGACCAGCGGAGAAATGGTGGCTAGGGAAAGTTACCTTCCCGGCGCCGTACTGGCGCGCGTTGCCAGCAGCCACATTCGTATTGGTACTTTTGAATATTTCGGGGCAAAACAAGACACGGGTTCGCTGCAACTGCTGAGCCAGCACGTGATTGAACGCCATTTCCCCACCGCTGCACAAAGTGACAACCCTGTATTGGCAATGCTACAGGCCGTGATCGGCCGGCAGGCGGAACTTGTCTCACGCTGGCAGGCTCTAGGGTTTATCCACGGCGTGATGAACACCGACAATATGCTGCTGTGCGGCGAAACCATCGACTATGGCCCCTGCGCCTTCATGGACATCTTCGATCCCGCCAAGGTGTACAGTTCCATTGACCATGCCGGACGCTATGCCTATCGCAATCAACCGGGTATTGCGCATTGGAACTTGTCGCGACTGGCCCAGTCACTGCTGCCCCTGCTGCACACGGATGAGGCACAAGCCACCGCACTGGCCCAGACTGCTATTGATGCCTTCCCGGGGCAATTTCTGGATGCCCACAATCAGGCCATGGCAAGCAAACTGGGGATTGAAGCGCTGACCGAGGCCGACACACCGCTGATAGAGGATTTGTTCAAACTACTCGAAGAACAGCGCTTGGATTTCACCCTGAGTTTTCGTCGCCTCGCCGATTTGGCGGACGAAGCAGGCGCTCGGGGCCAGGATGTTGGGGCCCTATTCGAATTTCCCACTGGCATGCAGGACTGGCTGGAGCGCTGGCAGCAGCGCCTGCAACAGGAGCCGCGCAGTCCCGCAGCTCGCCAACGCGCAATGTACAGGGCGAACCCGGCCCTGATTCCGCGCAATCACCTGGTTGACCAGGCCCTCAAGGCATCGCTACAGGAGGCCGATTTCGCCACCTTTCACCGTCTGGTTGATGCCCTGGCAAAGCCCTGGGACTACCGACCGGAACTGGCGGATTACGCCCGGGGGCCTGTACCGGAGGAGGAGGTGCAACAAACCTTCTGTGGCACTTGATAAAACCAGCTGTGGCACTCGATAAGCCCGCGGAGGCACTTGAAAAACCCTCGCCAGGCCATTTGTAACCATCCATCTGGGTGGAAGGGGTGGAAGGGGTGGAAGGGGTGGAAACTGCAGGGGGTCGCGCTATGCTAAGCAATGACCGGCTCGACCGGCTCACTTTTTACCGTACCCGAAAGGACATAATTATGGCTGGATGTTTTGAACTCAAATTGGCCAAGAACGGCGAATTCTACTTTAACCTGCTCGCTGGCAACGGCCAGAACATTTTGAAAAGTGAAATGTACGGCTCTAAGTCGGCAGCCGAGAACGGCATCGCTTCAGTGCAGACAAACTCTGGCGAAGACGGCCAGTACGAATGCAAGGAATCTACCAGCGGCAAGCCCTACTTCGTGTTGAAGGCCAAGAACCACCAGATCATCGGTCAGAGCCAGATGTACGAGGGCGACTCCGGCTGCCAGGGCGGCATCGATTCCTGCAAGGAAAATGGCAGCACCGAAACAATCAAGGATCTGAGCGAAGGCTAAATCCTCTGCGCGGGCACACTACAGTGTGCTCGTGCCATCTCCCCCTCTCGAAAAACCCCACCCGGATACCTCAACGGTCATCCAAAGCGAGCGAAACCAGTATATAATTATGTCACCTAAAACCCCGGAACATCGACGCGCGAGCCTGCCCACTTGAACACGGAATTTTTCGGCAGGACCCTGTCCGGCCCCTTCACTATCCCATCCGGGATCGTTTCCACTGCAACCCCGATAATCCAGTACATTTTTGACCATATGCCGCAGGTCGGTGTGCTCACCACCAAAAGCATTGGTCTTGAAGCCCGGGAAGGCTACCGCGAGCCGGTGCTCAGCCAATATGCCCCAGGCTGCTTCGTCAACGCCGTTGGACTAACCAATCCCGGTGCAGAGCGTTCCCTGGAGTTGCTCGGTGCGCTGGAGATACCGGATGATCGCTTTCTACTCACCTCCATATTCGGGAGTAGTATCGAGGAGTTTGTAGCGGTAGCGCGCTTATTGGCGCCCGTGTCGAATGGCCTGGAACTCAACCTGTCCTGCCCCCATGCCAAGGGCTATGGCATGGCCATGGGGCAGGATCCGGAGTTGGTGCGGGCAATCACCGCCGCTGTGAAGGCCGTGGTGAGTATTCCAGTGATACCCAAACTCACCCCTAACACCGATAACATCGGCGCCATCGCCGCCGCGGCAGTTGCAGGCGGGGCCGACGGTTTCTGCGCTATCAACACAGTAGGACCTGGCTACACCTCCGCCCACGGCCACCCTGTACTGAGCAATGGCGCAGGTGGCTTATCAGGCAAGGGCGTTCTGCCAATCGGGCTCAAATGTGTCCGCGAGGTGGCCGCTGTTACCGACAAACCCATTATCGGATGCGGCGGTGTCAGTAGCGCCGCGGATGTGCGTGCGTTCCAGGATGCAGGGGCTGCCATTGTCGGCGTTGGCTCAGCGCTAACGGGCCTCACCACCGATGAGATTGGTGATTACTTCGTAACACTTGCCAACGATATGGAGGCCCAGACAAACCGGGCCGAGTCACACATACGCTACGACATTGATATGGATTTCACGCCAGTCACACTGGTGGAAACCCAGCGAGTTTGTGAGGATATCGCGCTACTAAAATTCGATCGCAAGGTAAACGTTCAGGCTGGTGAGTTTATTTTTCTCTGGATACCGGGTCTGGGAGAAAAGCCCTTCTCTGCCCTGACCGACGACCCCTTTTCGTTGATAGTCATCGACGTCGGCGAGTTTACCCATGCACTGATGGATTTACCTGCCGGCACCACCGCCTACGTGCGCGGCCCCCATGGCATACCCGTCAGCCCGGACGAAGACGCCCACATCATGGCAGTCGCAGGCGGCACCGGGCTTGCGGCGGTTTACCAGGTGGCACGGGATTTTGGCAACGCAGAAGTTTTCCTCGGCGCGCGCAGCGCAAACCGACTGTATTACCTCGATGAATGCCGGCAGATTGCTGACGTGCAGATTGCCACAGATGACGGCAGCGAGGGCTTCAGGGGGCTGGTTACCGAGTTACTGCGAGAAAGACTGCAGCAAATGTCATCCGCAGAGCTGGATAAACTAGTATTCTATAACTGTGGCCCTGCACCCATGGTTCACGCGGCCATCGCTGTAGAGCGCGAGTTCTGCCGACCCGACCAGATTTTCAGTGCCATCGATTATCTAACCAAGTGTGGCGTTGGCCTGTGTGGTGCTTGCGCAGCACCTGACGGCCGTAGACTTTGTGTGGATGGTCCATTCCTCCAAGAACATTAGATTGAGATACAAGTATGGCGCGCAACAAAGGTATTTATAACGCCCCTTGGGAAAAGTCCTTTGGCCTGATACTGACGCCCCTCGAAGAGTTTATTCATCGACAGACCACCAGTGGTGTGCTGTTGATGATCTGCGCGGTAGTCGCACTGGGGATTGCGAACAGCCCACTCAGTGACAGTTACCAACACCTCCTGCATACGAAAATCGGGGTCAGCGCCGGGTCCTTTGAGTTTTCATTGTCTATCCATCACTGGATCAACGACCTACTGATGGCGATGTTCTTTTTCGTCATGGGCCTGGAATTGAAGCGTGAACTATTGGTAGGTGAACTTTCCACACCCGCGCAAGCGCTGCTGCCCATCATGGCGGCAATAGGCGGTATGCTGATTCCCGCACTGTTTTATTTTGGCATTAACGCTGGCACTGACGCCGCCCATGGCTGGGGTATCACCATGGCCACTGATATCGCCTTTGCCATCGGCGCCTTAAGCCTGCTTGGCAGCAGAGTGCCGAAATCCCTGATCACGTTTCTGATTGCCCTGGCTATCGTAGATGACCTTGGCGCTGTCGCTGTTATTGCCCTGTACTACACCGAAGACATCAATACCGTTGCGCTCGCTTATTCCGGTGCATTCGCCTGTTTATTGATAGTACTTAATCTGGGCGGCATCCGGCGGCCGCTGCCCTACGCCGTCGTCGGTGCATGCCTGTGGGCTTGCATGCTGGCAAGTGGTATCCATGCGACCATCGCAGGCGTCATCATCGCGTTCGTGATACCAATACGCCCCAAGTTCGAGCCGGCCCACTTCATTGAAAGCGTAGAGGACAGCGTTCATGAACTGAAAAAGTCGCTGAGCGATAGCGCCGATATTATTCACAACAACCGCTTCCGATCACTGGTAACAGCCCTGGGTGATGGCATCAGGCTGGTACAGGCTCCAGCGCAAAGGCTGGAGCACTCTATGCACCTACCTGTTGCCTACCTGGTCATACCCATTTTCGCCCTTGCCAACGCAGGCATCCCCATCGAACTGGAAAGCCTGGGCCGATACTTGCAGGAGCCCATTACAGTAGGCGTCCTCACTGGACTGCTGCTGGGCAAGCCAATTGGTATTGCGGGCTTCACCTGGTTTACCTTGAAGATGGGCTGGGCAAGCCTGCCCCCGGGAATGACCATGAAGCACGTGGTAGGCGTTGGCCTGATCGGCGGTATCGGCTTTACCATGTCGATCTTCATCGCCGATCTCGGATTCATCGGCCGGCCTGAAGATCTACTGATGGCAAAGACAGGGATTATGCTGGCGTCTGCCATCGCCGGCTTCAGTGGTTTCTTTTACCTGATGGCCCAAGCTCCGGCCAAGAAAGACTGAGCCATACTATCTACCAAACCTTCTGTAACGACCGAAACGTCGCTGCAGTCGCGCCAGATCATTCTGCATGCAGCATATATGGTGCAGGGTTAGGGCGCCGTCTTCGGGAATAGTATCGGTATAGAACTGCGTGCCTATACCAGGGCCCAGCAGTTCAATCTGCTGGTCTCCTGTGTAACCCATTGCCAGTTCCACTTTTACTTTTCTGGATTGTCCCTGCTCAACCCAACCCGGCGCATTCATATGCGCATGCAGGAAGGGCGTGCTACCAAGCTGCTGCAGCGCATCTATTCCTCCAGCGACATTTCCGCAGACCATGCCGTATTGGCCTGGTCCGGCTAGCGCAAAGCGTTCACGAAACGCTTCAGGCAAACATCAGCCAGTACCGTACCACCCAACTTTTCTACAATTTCAGTACGAGACACGGCTTCTCCTGCCTCACTCAAATTGATAGCCGAGCTGGGAGATATCCTGCGACATAGCGCGATTCACCACGTCCAATGCCCGACTTGAATAATAGCCCCGGTAGTCTCGCGCCCTATCCTGACTGACATTCGTTCGGGTCTGGAACGGCGCGCCTTCAATACCAATGTGCTGCTGCACGATTGCCATATCCGCGCTGATATTCTCAACCTTGCCAATAAAGCTGGCCAACTGCTCTCCCTTATCGCTGAATAACCACCAGGATTGCTGACCAACAAATGGCATACCCTGTATCTCCTGCTCCTCAAGAAACACGTCAAACTCGAGCCGCTTAGCTGCTTCATGCAGTGGATGTAGCTTCTTGCGCCGAAAGTAAAAGTAGGCAGAGAGGCAGCGGTCCCAGGGGTTTCGCACGAAAGCAAAGGAGTACATCGCATTGAACGCCTCCATACCAAGCGCATCACGCAGCTGCGCGGCCGTGAGATGCGCACTGGTACGCATACCTTTTGCCTTACAATAAGACCTCAACCGAGGATCGATACCCGGACCCAGCAGTGCGGGAATAAGCTTGCTCAGAATGGGTTTGCCGCCCGCATAGGAGCCAAGCGTTTCCAGTCGCTGGCCCAGTTGAAGCTCTATGCGCGATCGCTGCTCGAAACTACAATTTGCCAGATGGCTTTTGACACTTTTTCCTGCCGCCTTGGGGACATGAATGAAGATGTAGTGGTGTTGGCGGTTGAGGATGGTCATAGGCCACATCCTAGCAGGGTATTGGCAGCTCAAGAAGTTGTAAGGCCCACCGAACAACCGCCTGTGCTGGGCACGTCAGTCCAGCGCCGCTCTAACAAAGCAAGTTTGAATGCGCTGCACTCTCTATCTGCGTTCGAATAAAAGCTGCTCGAAATATGGCGCCATTTTTACCCACTGCGCCAGGCCATTTTGAGGGTCAATTTTTAAACCCCCAACCACATTGAATCCGCAAGTGAAACTCATTGAAAAACGAGACCGAGATCACATCCAGAACAGTTCTTAGACGGCTACTGCCTTCGCAAATGCAATGGTTCAACGCTGCTCAAACTTCACATGTGTCGAAACATTTTACAAACCCGGATTAGTACCTGCGGATGACACCCCGATCGCGGCGCAATATAGAGAACCGCGTCACAGATTACCTTTTTAAACAATGACATCAAACACCTGTAACCGGAGGTGGCACGCTTCCTGCACCAGTCATAATCGTATCTAAAACCAAACCGAGACAAGGCAATGAAGGCAATAAGACAGTCACTGTTGGCCATCACTTTCAGCGGCATCTCATGTACCGCAAATGCAGGATTGATTGATTTCGCGCAATAGCGGACGGACTCACTGGCGAAAGCGCCTGGGATACCTTTACGTACGCTGACCCAGAGGGTTTTAATCTTGACGTGACCGCCACGAAAAATGGCCAAGCTGCCTACGCATATCTGGACCGGGGCACGCGCGGCATGGGCGTTTGTGGATCACTAAACAGCGCAGGAAGCGCGCAGCTCAATTCGGCAACTGGCAGTAAAGACAATCTGTGTGAAGACAGAAGTGACGACAACGTCACCGTGGGCGAAATGTTGAGCCTGGTTTTTGATACGTAGGCGAATGTAGAGACAATATAGTTCAACAACTTTCACAACGGCGATAAAAGCCTGAATGGAGCCTCCATCAGCATTGCCGGCGCGCCCTACCTGTTTGCAAACGGAGATGCCAACAACCCTGCATTCACAACCACCTCTTATGTTGTACCTGCAGGGGTTGCTTTTGAAATCTCTTACATCGACGAAGAATTCTATATGCAGATATTGAACGTCTCTGTGCTACCTCCAATCATAACCACCAACGTTCCGGTGCCTGCGCCCGCCTCTATTGCGCTGTTGGGCCTTGGACTTGCGGGTCTTGGCTGGTCGTCCAGGCGGAAAAAGCATAGGCTGAATTAGACGCATGCAATGGCCCTGCGTTCAGTGCGCTTGTTCCGACCTGGGTACTGCGCGGCATATTCTTCAAGCCGCCCTGGAGTGCTTGCAGTCTGGACTTTTCAGCGAGCGCTGATGGTAAACCCTATACGCGAAGGGGCCATTCACCTGCATTTTGCCGCACAGAAAGAGAGGCAAACTCTTCGCTAGAGTTTAAGTTCCATCAGCTAGGCAGAGGAGATAGTCCGCTCGCAGCACAGTGTTTCTAAGTCTTATACTGGTGTGCAGAGTTGACAAATAAGTGGCACACTTTGGCAGTATTACGGTTTATTTGTTGTGGTATGGTTTTGGTCTTGCTAGCTTTGAGATTGCTATAAACTTGTACAGCGCGCATCTGATAAGTGGAAGAGATTAAAGAGGGTGGTCTGTTACTGTGGCAATCAGACACCAAGAAACATTTATTTGAATAAGCCACATGCATTCATAAAGATAGAGTAGAACTTATGCTTACCCCAGAAGTAGTCGAAGAATTCAATCGCATCCGAAACACCCCACCCGGTACCTCGGCGTGCCCAGCGGCTGCCATTAACCTGCACTTCTCTCAGCAGGGAGTTGTCACTGCGTGCTGTTTCAATCGGCAGCAGGTGTTGGGTGTCTACCCGGAGAACTCTGTCAGCGAGATATGGGACGGTGAACCGATCCGGGAACTGCGAGATGCTCTGGATAAAAACGACCTTTCATTGGGCTGCCAGAAATGTGAGCAACAGCTCGAGGCCAGAGACTATGGTGGTGCGCACGCACTTTTCTACTCCGTGTATGCCAAGGTGACCGCCGAGAAGCGAATAGAACGCGGTCTGCAGCCTGAAGGTGGTCCAGACGCCGCACCATTACCTATGCGCCTGGAATTCAACATCCACAACTCCTGCAATCTGGAATGTGTGATGTGCCATGGCTTGGCATCATCTTCGATACGAACCCGGCGTGAAAAGTTGGCGCCGATGCCGAATCCCTA
>JBLFXU010000088.1:0-9704 GCA_047609575.1 Bacteroidia bacterium
TGCGCGGGTAGCAGGTGCTGCTCCACCAGCCATTGCAGACGCGGGCTTTCCTGCCCGGCTTCGTATTGCATGATCATGCCCACTTCGGGATATTTTGCGGTCAGTTGCACCCAGTGCCGCAGTAGCATCTCTAACACCATGCGCGGCTCTAGTGAGTGGATTAAATGTTCAGCGGCGGCAAATTCCGTGCTGTGCTCGGTATAGACCATATTGATTGCCGCCTTCCACAACTCAGTCTTGGAGTCGAAGTAGTAGTGCAGTAACGGCTGTGCCACCTCCGCCTGCCGCGCAATCTCGGATATTGTCGTCCCGTCATGTCCCCGCTCGGCAAAGAGCTTGAGGGCAACTGCAAGTATTCGCTCTCTAGTGGCCTGGTCGGGCCGGGGCTTTCTTTTTGGGGTTGCCTTTGCCATATAGTTTTATACCTCTATAAAAATAACTGTTGACTATATTAATATCAAACTATATTTTAGTCAAAAGATTTTATAGAAATATAAATATTTGTGGCACACAGCGCCACCAGGTATCGAGCTTCCAGTAAGTCGTGGTAACAGGCCCCGATGGGTGGCTCTGGTCGGCGAACACACTTCTCCTGCGAGGACAAGATAATGGCGAATGCAAGCCGTAATGGCCGTAGCGTAATTCCCACTGGATGTACCAGGCAAGGAAGGTTTTGTGCATGCCTGGCCTTTATCGCGTTGACAGTGGCCCCCTATACTTTTGCGGCGCCGGGCAAATTGATGCTCGAAGAGACGGTGGTTACGGCAACCAAGAGGGCAGAGAGTCTCAGCGATGTCTCGCTTTCGGTGGCGGTACTCGATGGGCAGAAGATGTCGGACGCCGGCATAGAAAACGCCGATGACATTGGGCGCTATATTCCCAACACTCTGATCAGCAGCAATGGCACTTCCTCGTCTGTGGTGATCCGCGGTCTCGGCTCCGGCAATAACCGGGGTTTTGAGTCGTCTGTAGGCCTCTTCATCGATGGCGTTTATTACGGCAGGGATAGCTATCTACAAAATGCCTATTTCGATCTGGAGCGGGTGGAAGTGGTGCGCGGACCGCAGGGGACCTTGTTCGGAAAAAACACCATCGCTGGCGCCATTAATATTACCACCGCCGGTCCCGCCGATGAATTTGAAGGCCACGTAAAAGTCACGCTCGGAGATTTTGACAAACAGCAATTTGAGGGCGCCGTCTCCCTACCCATTTCAGACACGTTGGGCTTGCGGCTCAGTGCACAGGATTCACAGCGCGATGGTTACGTTAAAAACAGCGGTGGCGGGGTCGATGGCAGCGCCCGTGACACCACACTGGCTAGGGCGAAATTGCGCTTTGAACCCAATGATCGATTTGACGGAACGCTCACCGTGGAGTGGGCCAATACGCAGCTTACGCAAAACAACGGGGAACTGCATAGCGATGCGTCGCCCCTGGCCGCGTCGCCGATCAACCTGCTCGGTACCTTGAGTGCGCTACAGGTTTTTCAGCTGTTTGACCCGCAAGCGGATGACTCGCTGAATTTTAAGGCATCTTTGAACGAAGATTCTGAACTGGACAATGAGTCGTTGATTACCGCCGGCACAATCAACATGCAGTTGGGGGAAGCGACGCTAACTTACGTAGTCGGTTATTCCGACCTGGATACTACGGCCCGAGATGATGTGGACTTCGCCCCCTATCCGTTACTGGTCAGGAATTCCACAGAAGACTATCAGCAATGGAATCATGAGTTACGGCTGACGTCCGAGGCGGGTGGCACGCTCGAGTACATCGCCGGGCTGTACTATTTCACCGCCGATTACGATACCGGCAACGACCTGGTAGCTGACGCGTTTTCTTTGCTAGATGCGACCACCCCGCTGGTCGCGCAGGGGTTACTGGCGCGGCCGCTGGGCCTGCCTCTACTCACTACACGTACCCAGAGCTTGCAGCAGGAAACCGAGTCTATTTCTGCATTTGGTCAGATCACCTGGAGTGTTAGTGATAATACGCGCCTGATTGGTGGGTTGCGTTACTCGAAAGAGAACAAGGATGCCGACAACTTTTTGCAGGACGTCGACTCAGGCCTGATCCCGTTATCAGCCGCATTACCGATTACGCCTTACTCCGTGTCAGCCACACGTGGCGAGGAAGACATATTACCCAGCCTGACCATCGAGTATGACCTTGATGAGGATGTGATGCTCTATGCCTCTTACAACGAGGGGGTGAAATCCGGCGGGTTCAACGCCTCGGCAACCACACCGGACAATCTGGAATATGAAGACGAAACTGCCAAGGGCATTGAAGCGGGATTTAAAGGTCGGTTGTTGGACGGTGCCGCCAGTCTGAACCTCACGGTGTTCCGCACGGAATTTGATGGTCTGCAGGTCAGTAATTTTGACGGTACCAGCTTCGTGGTCGGCAATGCTGCCAAGGCTACAGTGCAGGGGGTTGAAGTCGATTTCAGCTTGCTGATTATTGAAAATTTACGGTTGGACACCTCTTTCGCATTGTTGGATGCCGAGTACGATGAATTCCCCAATGCTCAATGTACCGCCCAGGGGCTTGCCGCCAATCCGGCATGTACCGCGGACCTGAGTGGCAAGGATTTGATCCGCGCTCCGGCGTGGTCTGCGAATATTGGCATCGAATACGCAGTGCCACTGCCATTGATTGAGGCACGGCTGACCTTCGCCGCCGATGTTCTGCTGTCCGATAGCTACTTCGTAAATATTGACCTGGATGCAGCCGAAGAGCAGGACAGTTATGCCTTGCTCAACGCCAGAATCCTCCTCACATCAGAAAGCCAGGGATGGCAGCTGGCGGTTATTGGTCGCAACCTTACCGATGCAGAAGTGCTGACTGGCGGTGCAGACGTGCCCTTGCAACCCGGTGCGCATTTTGCCGTGCTCATTCCGCCGCGGCAGCTTGAAATGTCACTTTCATACCATTTCTGACAGGCCTGACGGATGGCCTGTGAAAATTTGACAATAGTCACCAAATTCAATTTATCAAAAAGCTACGAGGTACCCAATGATTTCATCCGAAATGAAATACAGCAAAAAAACCGTTGAGGTAAACGGCCGAAAAATGGCGTATGTCGATGAGGGCGAAGGAGACCCCATCGTATTTCTGCACGGCAATCCAACCTCAAGTTACCTGTGGCGCAACGTTATGCCACATGTTGAAGGTCGCGGCAGGATATTGGCCCCCGATCTTATCGGCATGGGTGATTCGGAAAAACTACCTACCAGTGATGGTCCCGAACGCTACACCTTTCAGGTGCACTACGAGTACCTGAGTGCGTTTTTGGAAGCCGTCGGTGCGACAGAAAACGTGACCCTGGTGATCCACGATTGGGGCAGTGGCCTGGGCTTTCACTGGGCTAGCCAGCACCGCGACGCGGTTAAAGGCATCGCATACATGGAAGCGTTGGTCATGCCTATCGAATGGGATGACTGGGCGGAGAGCGCCCGCGGTATCTTCAAGGGCTTCCGCTCGGAGAAGGGCGAAGACCTGGTGCTGAACCGCAATATGTTTGTTGAGGGCGTTCTACCCAGTGCTGTAATGCGCAAGCTGGGCGAAGAGGAGATGAACGAATATCGGCGTCCATTTATGAGCAGCGACGATCGCCAGCCTACCTTGAACTGGCCGCGCGCGATTCCCATCGGGGGTAGCCCCGCGGATGTCGCGGAGCTAATGCATAACTACGGCCAGTGGCTGGCGGAAGATGCCAGTGTGCCCAAACTGTTTGTCAATGCCGACCCCGGTACTGTGTTGATCGGGCGTCAGCGCGAGTTCTGCCGCAGCTGGCCAAATCAGACAGAGGTCACGGTGAAGGGCCTGCATTTTATCCAGGAAGATTCCCCCGACGAAATCGGCCAGGCCGTAGTGTCCTGGCTTGGCACACTTTAACTGTTAACTGTGGAGAATTAAGCGATGTCAGACGTACCGGTTTATATGGTGGTCAATCTTAAAGTCACTGACCCCGAGAGTTATGGCAATTATGAGAAGGGTTTCTTCGCACTGCTGAAGAAGTACGATGGCCAGTTCATCACGTATGACGACAACCCCGACAGCTTTGAGGGAGACGCGCCCCGTGAGGGCAGGATGATTATCTTCCAGTTTCCGTCCGAGGAGCAAGCCCGTGCCTGGTACGCCGACCCCGAATACCAGGCGCTATCAGAGTTCCGCCGTGCCGGAACGTCCCTCGATTTCCTATCCATGGTTCGCGGTCTGCCGCCAAGAAAGTAAGGAGAGCAGCTTATGAGCAATGGCAAAATTTTGATTGTATTGACCTCTCACAACGAGCTCGGTGATTCAGGTAAACCAACGGGCTTTTATTATGAGGAGCTCACTGACCCGTACTATGTTTTTGAAGACGCGGGCTTTGACGTTGAGTTGGCGTCAGTCAAGGGCGGCAAACCGGAACACGACCCGGGAAGCCTCCCGGCTGACGAAAAACGTGCCGCGACCGTCAGGCGCTTTCTTGCCGACAGTGCCGGCCTGGATCGTTTGGCAGCGACCACCGCTATCAGCGACATCGACGCCACCGGGTATGACGGCATCTTTCTGGCCGGGGGTCATGGCGCCATGTGGGATCTCCCGGAAAGTGCGCCCCTGGCTAGTCTGCTAGGGCAGCTGCACGCCACTGGCAAAGTGATTGCAGCAGTGTGCCATGGGCCCGCGGGCCTACTTGGTGCAAAGGATGACACTGGCAGCTCGATTTTAGCCGGAAAAAAAATGACGGGATTCTCCAATGAAGAGGAGGCCATGACGGGACTGGATAGCCTTGTTCCATTTATGTTGCAGGACAGGTTAACGGCGCTGGGTGATTATGAAAGCGGCCCGCGGTTTCGGCCGTACTCTGTGGTCGATGGCAATCTGGTCACTGGACAGAACCCGGCTTCCTCAACCGTAACGGCAGAAAACGTGGTGAAGGTTTTAAGCGGTGCCTGAGCGGCAATACAGGCGCGGCGGCAGGACGGTCTGAGGTGCGGCTATGGGACAAGTGAGTCTTGAACGGCGCGGAGCTGTAGGGATTGTGTGGCTGGAAAATCCTCCCGTGAATGCGATCGATCACGGTTTGCGTTCTGGCCTGCTCGACGCCCTCGATGAATTGGCTCACGACGATAACCTGACTGCCGGGATCATTCTGGGTCGCGGCAGAACATTCCCAGCGGGCTCGGATGTGCGTGAGTTTGGTTTGCCAATTCGGCCTCCACTGGTGCCCGCGGTGGCTGCCGCATTGGAGGCCTGCACCAAACCATTGATTGCAGCCATCCACGGCCAGGCCCTTGGCGGTGGCTTCGAGCTCGCCCTCGCTTGCCACTACCGCATATTATCGGCTTCGGCGCGTGTCGGTCTGCCCGAAGTCACGCTGGGAATCATTCCAGGTGCCGGGGGGACGCAGCGGTTACCGCGGCTTATCGGATTGGCGCCTGCGCTCGATATTATTACGACGGGCAAGGCGGTTGCGGCTGCCAGGGCACTGGAGCTTGGCATGGTTGATCGCCTCTCTGAGGGAGAGCTGTTGGCAGACGCTCTCAGCTTTGCCGCTGCGGTGGCAGCGGACGATCTCGGGCAGCGTCGCCTCTCGACTCGTCCTATGCCAAGGCCTGAGGATGCCCAGGAACTGCTGGCTGGCGCGCGTCAAGGTGTTGCCAGGCGGTCGCCGGGGCAGGTTGCGCCTGCAGTGGCGATCGATGTGATTGCGGCGACCCTCGATTTGCCTTTTGCCGAAGCCATGACGCTGGAACGCTGTGAATTCGATGTGTTGCGCACATCGGACCAGGCGGTAGCAATGAGACACATCTTTTTCGCCGAACGGGCGTGTAGCCGGGTTCCCGGTGTGACTGATGTCGCCCAACTCCTGTCGATTGAACAGGTGGGGGTTGTGGGCGGTGGCACCATGGGTTGCGGAATTGCGCTGGCGGCCCTCGCTGCCGGCTACGCAGTGATCCTGGTAGAGCAGACCGTGGACGCCGCCTCCGCAGCCGGGCTGCGGATAAAAACATCACTGGATGAACTCGTTGCGCGCGGGAAACTGGGTGCTGAGGAACGGGAATCCAGGGAAGCGGAACTCTCTACTGCATGGCAGCTGTCTGCCCTGGCGAATGCTGACCTCGTTGTAGAGGCGGTGTTCGAGGATATGAACACCAAGGCCGAATTGCTGCAACAGCTTGGCCAGATCACCCGGCGCGACGCCATCCTGGCCTCCAATACCTCTTACCTGGACCTGGACGAACTTGCGGTGGCCAGCGGCAGGGCGGACCGCTTGGTGGGTCTACACTTTTTTGCTCCTGCGAATGTAATGAAGCTGCTTGAAATTGTGCGCGCTGCGGATACGGCGCCGGAGACTATTGCCACCGCGTTTAACTTTGCAAAACGCCTGGGCAAGGTCGGTGTTATGTCGGGAGTCTGCCACGGCTTCATCGCCAATCGCATGTACCAGTGCTATCAGCGTGAGGTGGGGCTGTTGTTGGTCGAGGGTGCAAGCCCGCGGCAAATTGATCGTGCACTCACTGACTGGGGTATGGCGATGGGTCCCTGCAGCGTAGCGGATATGTCAGGCCTGGATATCGGTTACGCGATGCGTCGATCTTTGGATCCTGCGCGCTACGAGGCGGATGCTTTTCGGATACACGACCGCTTGGTAGAGAGCAACCAGAAAGGGCGTAAAACCGCTGCAGGCTTTTATAGGTATGAGAGCAGTGAGCAGCGTGAAAACCCGCTGGCACTGGAGATCATCGACGCGGTGAGGGACGAGTTGAGCGTCAGCCGCCGCACGATACCTAACCGGGAGATCGTCGAGCGAAGTATTTATGCGCTGGTGCTGGAGGGCGCGCGCATCCTGGATGAGGGGATCGCCCAGCGCGCCAGTGATATTGATGTCGTTTATGTCAACGGTTACGGATTTCCCCGTTGGCGTGGTGGCCCGATGCACTATGCCAAAACAGTGGGGCTGGACAGGATCAGCCAGAAGGTCGCCAGCTTCGCCCAGAGTCGCCCTCGCTGGTGGAGCATCTCGTCCGGCCTGGACTCGGCGGCGGTTCGTGGAGACTGGGTTGGCGAGGAGGGCGCCAGCGTATGACAGAAGAAGTATGGATATTCGACGGCGTCCGCACGGCTTTCGGCAAGAAGGGAGGCGTGCTTGCGGGTGTTCGCGCGGATGACCTGGCTGCGGCTCCGCTGCGGGCACTGGTAGAGAACAACCAGTTGCCAGGCGATGCGATAGAGGACGTGATACTGGGCAATACGAATCAGGCGGGAGAAGATTCCAGAAACCTGGCTCGTAATGCCGCCCTGATCGCCGGACTGGCCCCACAGGTGTGTGGGGTAACCGTCAATCGCTTATGCGGCAGTGGCCTGGAGTCCCTGCTCATGGGCGGTAGGACAATTCGGTCTGGAGAGGCCGAATTACTGCTGGTGGGCGGCGCTGAAAGTATGAGTCGCGCGCCGCTAATCCTGTCCAGGGCGGAGACCGCTTTCGCGGGAAACCAACAACTGGCGGATTCCGTGATGGGCTGGCGGTTTCCGCATCCGGCACTGTTACAGCAGTACGGCAATGACAGTATGGCGGAGACTGCCGAGAACGTGGCCATCGAACTGGATATCACCCGGGAAGCATGCGATGCCTTTGCTCTGCGCTCCCAGCAACTGTGCGAGGCAGCCCGGCAGCGGGGATTTTACGATAAGGAAATCTTGCCCATTTCCGTGCCCGCAAGGCGCCGGGGAGAACAGTCAATCTCCGTCGCTGCTGATGAGTACCCACGGCCCGCTCTGTTAGCAGAATCCCTTGCCAATTTAAAACCGCTGTATACCGGCGGAGTGACTACCGCTGGCAATGCATCCGGCATCAATGATGGCGCTGCAGCGCTGCTTATTGGCAGCGAATATGCCGCAAACAAACATGCCTTGAGACCCAGGGCGAGACTGCTGGCCGGCGCGGTGGCGGGTGTGCCACCGAGGGTGATGGGCCTGGGTCCGGTTGGAGCGATACGGAAAGTATTGCAGCGCACCGGTCTTACCCTGGACGACATGGATGTCATTGAGATCAACGAGGCATTCGCCGCCCAGGTACTGGGCTGTATGCAACAGTTGCAGTTGCAGGAAAATGATACCCGGGTAAATCCCAACGGTGGTGCTATCGCGCTTGGACATCCACTGGGAGCTTCCGGTGCACGCCTTGCGCTCACGGCGTTGCATCAGTTGGAAGCGACAGGAGGTCGCTATGCGCTGGTCTCCTTGTGTATTGGTATCGGGCAGGGTATTGCGACCATTATCGAACGGGTTTGATGCCACCGTTGTTACACGTCTGGCGGGACGGCCCGACGGTGGCGTTTTTTGTAGAAGCAACACAGAGGATTTTTCATGGCTGTTACTGGACTTGATCGATTGAGCGTGAGCTGGAGTTTCTATGCTTCCTTATAAAGCTCCGACGGAGGATTTTGAATTTCTGTTGCGGGATGTGTTTGACATGGACACGTTCTGGGCGGGAATGGCGGGCACGGCGCAGTTTACCGTAGACGATGCGCTGGCTATTTACGATGAGGCAGCCCGATTCGTCACGCATACGCTACTGCCATTGAATGGCACTGGCGATGAAGAGGGCTGCCGCCTGGATAACGAAGGTGTCAAGACCCCGAAGGGCTGGGTAGACGCCTATCGCCAGTACTGCGCCAACGGCTGGCAGGGTATGCCGGCATCCCCGGATTACGGCGGGCAGGGATTTCCGAAAACCCTGAGCCTGGGTGCCGAGGAAATGCTGATGACAGTTAATCCGTCCTTTGCGCTGTATCACTTTCTGACAGCGGGCACCATTGTTCTGTTGACAGAACACGGGGATGACTACATCAGGAACACCTACCTGCCGTCGCTGGCACAAGGTCGATGGGTGGGTACTATGTGTATGACAGAGGCGCAAAGTGGTACCGATCTGGGACTGATAAGAACAAGGGCGGAGGCATCGGACGACGGTACTTATCGAATCACCGGTTCAAAGATCTTCATTTCCGGTGGCGATCACGATATGGCGGAAAATCACTGCCATCTGGTGTTGGCAAAACTACCTGATGCGCCTGCAGGTAGCCGCGGAATTTCACTATTTCTGGTACCCAAGTTTATCCCCGATACGGATGGAGCCCTCGGCGAACGCAATTCGGTAAGCGCCGGCTCAATAGAAAAAAAGATGGGCATGAAAGCCAACGCTACCTGCGTCATGAATTTTGATGGCGCCCGGGGCTGGCTGATCAATGCGCCCAATAGCGGGCTGGCCTCCATGTTTACCATGATGAACTATGAACGCCTGGTGTGTGGTCTGCAGGGTCTGGGTGCGGCTATCGCCTCCTACCAGGGCGCATTGTCTTATGCCAAAGAGCGCCGCCAGGGCCGGGCGCCGGGTGGTGCGAGTGATCCGGGACACGTTGCGGACCCGATACTGGTATTTGGTGACGTGCGGCGCACACTGCTTGAAATGAAGGCCTTCACTGAGGGTGGGCGCGCGCTTTGCTACTACACCGGTATGCAGCTCGACACGGGCAAATTCAGCACAGACCCCGCGGCCAAACTGCGCGCGCAGGGCTTATGTGATCTGTTGACGCCGGTGGTAAAAGTGTACCTGTCGGACAGGGGTTATCACTACGCCGGCGAAGGACAGCAGCTGTATGGCGGCCATGGATATATACGTGAATACGGCATGGAGCAGGTGGTACGCGATT
>JBLFXU010000089.1:0-9704 GCA_047609575.1 Bacteroidia bacterium
GTTAACACACTGCGCGGTTACCCAAAGTACGCGAGGCGAGGCCGACGCAGACTGCAGGCGCGCAGCTATACCTGTGCGCTATCATGCAGGCGGTGGCCATGATCTACGCCCATAACCATGACCAACGATTAAAGCGTCGTGCACCCAGACTCGAAATGACAACACCTCGATCAAACAGCACGCCCAGGAGTAAACAGACATGAATGTACTGGTCATAGGCGGTGGCGGTCGCGAACACGCCCTGGCTTGGAAAGCAGCCCAGTCTAAAGATGTGGATATAGTCTACGTTGCTCCGGGTAACGCGGGCACCGATCTTGAAGCTGGGATTGAGAACATTGCTATCGACACAATGGACTTCGAAGGTCTGGCGAACTTTGCCAAAGCAAACACTGTAGGTCTAACCATCGTTGGACCAGAAGCACCCCTGGTTGAAGGCGTCGTCGACTTCTTCAAACAACGCGGCCTGCGCTGCTTCGGTCCGACAGCGGGAGCAGCCCAACTGGAGGGCTCCAAGGCCTTCACGAAAGACTTTTTGCAGCGCCACAACATCCCCACTGGGACCTACGGTAATTTCACAGAACTCGAACCTGCGCTGGCATACCTGCGCGAGCAAGGCGCACCGATCGTAGTAAAAGCCGACGGCCTGGCCGCCGGTAAAGGTGTGATTGTCGCGGAGACCCTCGAACAGGCCGAGGCAGCCGTCACTGACATGCTCGCCGGCAACGCTTTCGGTGAAGCGGGCTGCCGCGTGGTGATCGAGGAATTCCTCGCGGGAGAAGAGGCCAGCTTTATCGTTCTGGTTGATGGCAAAAACGTACTGCCCATGGCGACCAGTCAGGATCACAAACGTATCGGCGAGGGCGACACCGGCCCCAACACTGGCGGCATGGGTGCGTATTCCCCCGCGCCCGTTGTTGACGAGAGTGTGCACAAGGCTGTCATGGAGCAGATCATTCTGCCAACGGTTAAAGGTATGGCCGAAGAAGGCAACGATTACACCGGCTTTCTCTATGCGGGCTTGATGATTGATGCCAGCGGGCAACCCAAGGTCATCGAATACAACTGCCGCTTCGGCGATCCAGAAACCCAGCCCATCATGGTACGACTGCAATCCGATCTGGTCGCACTGTGCAACACTGCCCTGGATGGCGCACTCGATACTGCCGAAGCGAAATGGGACAAACGTTGTGCAATCGGCGTAGTACTTGCGGCTGGCGGTTATCCAGGCAACTATGGCAAGGGCGAGCTTATCAACGGTCTCGATGCGCCACAGGCCCAAGGCATTAAAGTGTTTCACGCCGGCACCTCCAGCCAGGACGGCAAAGTCGTCACCAACGGTGGCCGTGTACTGTGTGTTACCGCGCTGGGAGATGACATTCGCGAGGCACAAACTCGCTGCTATGCCGCTGTGGAGCAGATCAGCTGGAAAGGCGTTACCTTGCGACGCGACATTGGTTGGCGTGCCATCGCAAGGTATAGTTAGCCTTCGGGAAACCACATAGGTATAACCATGCGCCAGCGACGCCTTTCACTATTGGACAAACTGATTTCGGAAGCCGACACGGTGGTTAGAACCATTAGCAGTCGCGGCAATCAGGCCGGTCGCCCCTCTCCCGCTCAAGGCCACACCGACAGCCCGCTGGATGAGCGCGAACGGGCGCACGCTGCTGGACTGATGCGTGTGAATCACACAGGCGAGGTCTGCGCACAGGCCCTTTATCAAGGACAGGCAATGACTGCCAGACTGGCAGACGTGCGCGAAGAGATGGAACATGCCGCCGCTGAAGAGGTGGATCACCTGGTCTGGTGTGAAGAGCGCCTGCAAGAACTGGATAGTCGCCCGAGTTATCTGAATCCCGCGTGGTACGCAATGTCTTTCGCCATGGGCGCCGTTGCTGGCGCCATCGGCGATAAAGTTAGCCTTGGCTTTGTCGCCGCCACGGAAGAGCGGGTGTGCAATCATTTGCGCGATCACCTCAAACAACTACCCGAGGACGACCGCAAATCGCAACTGATTCTTCAGCAGATGCTAGAAGATGAGCAGCGCCACGGTGAGAATGCGCTGGAGGCAGGTGGCATTGACTTTCCACAGCCGGTCAAAGATGCAATGACAGCCATGTCAAAGGTGATGACCAGCACCAGCTACCGGGTATAGCCCAGTTGGTTCGTACGAGACAGACCCAACCGTTGCGTAATCAACGAATAACCATTCAATGGCCTGAGGGGGACTCCCTAAGCCTGTGGATCAAACTCAAAAATTTCATAGCTGTGCGTGATTTCCACGCCTCCTGCGCCCAGCATGATCGAAGCGGAGCAGTACTTTTCAGCCGAGAGCTCTACAGCACGTTTTACATGGTTTTCCTTCAAACCTACGCCAGTCACGATAAAATGCATATTGATTCGGGTAAACACCGCGGGCACCGCATCGGCGCGCTCGGCCTCAAGCTCAACACGACAGTCGACGACCTGCTGCCGCGACTTCTTCAGCATGCTGAGCACGTCATAAATGGAACAGCCGCCGGTGCCCAATAACAACATTTCCATCGGCCGGGGGCCGAGGTTACGCCCACCCAGATCCTCGGGGCCATCCATCACTACGGAGTGTCCGCTACCCGATTCACCGACAAACATGGCCCCATCGGTCCATTTTACAGTCGATTTCATAGCTAATTGGTACTCCTGCACAAAAAGGGCGGGAAGATTAGCACAAGAAATGGTATTTTTCTTGCACAATAGGCAGGTTAGAATCTGCCAAAAAAATAATCCCGTAAATGGAGATCATAACTTTGCTTAAGCCTCAGATTGTACAAAGCTTGCCCAACGTAGAAAACTTTCTACGCCACTGTCAGCGCAAAGATTACAAAGCAAAATCGCCCATCCTGAAACAGGGTGACGCCGGCAACTCCCTCTACCTGATTCTCGATGGTGGTGTATCGGTGCAGGTGGAAGATGAGGCGGATCCAGGCCATATGCTGGTCGTCGCCTATCTCAACCCTGGTGACTTCATCGGCGAGATGGGACTGTTCGATGCCGAGCCTCCCGTGCGCAGCGCCATGGTCGTCGCCAAGAGTCAGTGCGAGGTGGCAGAAATCTCCTACGAGCGTTTCCACCAGATCCGCACACAGTTTCCTGACATTCTGTACGCAGTGTCCAGGCAGCTTAGCGCACGCCTGCGTCAAACCACACGCAAGTTGACCGACCTGGCTTTCGTGGACGTATCCGGCCGCATCGCGCATACGCTGCTCGACCTCTGCAAAGAGCCAGACGCCATGACTCACCCGGACGGTATGCAGATAAAGATTACCCGTCAGGAACTGGGCAAGATCGTTGGCTGCTCGCGAGAGATGGCTGGCCGCGTACTGAAGAACCTGGAGCAGGATGGTCTGGTGTCTGTGTCCGGCAAAACGATGGTGGTGTACGGCACTCGCTAATTATTCACCGGCTCTTGCGGGGAGACCTGTAAGAAATCTGAATCCTCGCTTTGCGGGGATTTTTTTTGGCTGGTAATTGCCCGATGTGGCTGCTCTTTCCAGTCGCAGATTTATTAGCACTAGTCGGCACAGGAGAAGGGACAGGCCTCGCTTGCTCAAAGTGCTGAGATATTCGCCGGGAGGCCTGTCCCTTCCCCTGTACCTGGCTTGTCGCGTCTACTTGAATATCCAACTGCCGAGAATCCTGCCTTCCCTCTTTCCGCCCCAATTAGCTGAGTGCTGAATTCAACACGACCTCAACGCACCGGAACATAAAAGCCAAACCGATCTGGATAAACGCAATGGATTCACAGACAATTCTCAGCAAGCTCAATATCAGGCCTGTTAGTTCAGGCCTCTCAGAGCGAATATCTCAGCCTTCTGAGCGGCGAGAGGCCTGAACTAACAGGCCGGAGAAATCGAGAAAGGAAAACACGCAGAAACAAGCCGTCGCTCTAACAAAAAAACACCGAAGCAATCTACAGCACAAAAAAACTGAACTAGAAGAACAACTCGCGCAACTTCTCACCCGGCTCAGGCGCGCGCATAAACGCCTCACCCACTAGGAAGGTATGCACATCCGCATCCCTCATCAGGGCAACATCATCAGCCGTGTGAATACCACTTTCAGTCACCACAAGACGGTCCGGGGGAATGTAAGGTAAGAGTTCAATCGTGGTTTGCAGAGAAGTATCAAAGCTGTGCAGGTTACGGTTGTTGATGCCTATCAGCGGTGAGCTTAACTCCAGCGCGCGATCCAGTTCCGCTCGGTCATGCACTTCAACAAGCACATCCAACTTATGTTCCGCAGCCACTGCAGCCAGCTCAATCATCTGGCTATCTTCAAGCGCAGCGACAATCAACAGAATGGCATCGGCACCGATTGAGCGCGCTTCAACCACCTGATACGCATCAACGGTGAAATCCTTGCGCAGCACAGGCAGGTCACAGGCAGCGCGCGCTTGTTGCAGGTAGTCATCGCTGCCCTGGAAAAAATCCACATCGGTCAGCACAGAAAGACAGGCGGCACCTCCGGCGCTATAACTTTGCGCGATCTGTACAGGTAAGAAATTCTCCCGAATGACGCCCTTACTGGGAGACGCCTTCTTTACCTCTGCGATGACCGCCGGCTCAGCTGCCGCCGCACGCCGAGACAAAGCAGCGTAAAACCCTCGCGGTGAGCTCTGCTCGCTAATCCGAGCCTCAAGGTCGGCCAAGGAAGCCTTGCTCCGTCGGGCGGCGACTTCTTCGGCTTTGCGCGCAAGTATCTGGCGCAGGATGGTTGGGGGGTTCGCTGCCACGTAATTTATCCTTGTGCGCGCATCAACTGGGTGAAGTCGATGAACTCGCTAAGCTTTTGCCCGGCAAGCCCACTGCCAAGGGCATCCTCTGCCATGGCCACCCCGTCGGACAGTGTGGCGGCGATGCCGCTAACATAAATGGAAGCACCAGCATTGATGGCCAACATATCCCTGGCCTTGGATGCCGCCTCACTATCAGCACCCGACAGGGCTTGCTTGATTAATTTCGCCGATGCGGTAGCCCCATTGACACTAAGGCCTTCAAGATTACGCCGCTGGATGGAAAACTCTTCCGGCGAGATGTGATAACAATCAATGCTGCCCGCTTTCAACTCCGCTACCTGGGTGCCGGCAGCAATGGAAATTTCATCCAGGCCGTCGTCAGAGTGCACAACCATGGCATGCTCGGAGCCCAGTACCTTGAGCACTTGCGCCAAAGGTTTGCATAGGCCAGGGTCAAAAACACCCAGGACCTGGCGCTTTACGCCGGCAGGATTAGTCAACGGGCCGAGAATGTTGAACAGGGTACGCATACCCAGCTCCTTGCGCGGGCCAATCGCGTAGCGCATCGCACTGTGGTGGGCCGGTGCGAACATAAAGCCAACACCTACCTCATTGATCGCGCGGGCGACCTGGTCCGGCGCCAAGTCCAGGGGCATCCCCAGTTCTTCGAGCACATCGGAACTGCCACTGCTGCTGGAAACGCCTCGATTGCCATGTTTTGCAACTTTGGCTCCCGCGGCCGCCACAACAAACGTACATGCAGTGGAAATATTAAACAGGTTTGCACCATCACCGCCAGTGCCAACCATGTCCACGAGATGGGGGCCGCTCACATCAACCGGCGTCGCCATATCGCGCATCACCTGTGCAGCACCGGCAATCTCTTCAATCGACTCACCCTTTACACGCAGTCCGACCAGGAATCCGCCGATCTGCGCGTCAGTGGTTTCGCCAGACATGACTTCGCGCATCACATCAGCCATCTGATCCTGGGTGAGATCTTTACCATCGACCACTACAGCCAACGCCTCCTGAATGTTCATGCTTTCACTCCCGTCTGTTCGAGAAAATTACGTAGCAAGTCATGCCCGTGCGCCGTTAGTATCGACTCAGGGTGAAACTGCACCCCTTCAATCGCCAGCTCCCGATGACGCAGTCCCATAATTTCGTCCACTTCGCCAGCTTCCGTCTGCGTCCAGGCGGTGATCTCCAAACAGTCGGGCAGTGATGCCTTGTCCACTACCAGACTGTGATATCGCGTCGCCTCAAAAGGCTGGCTCAAACTCGTAAACACGCCTTCTCCCTTGTGATGAATCGCGGAGGTTTTGCCGTGCATCACTTTACGCGCTCGCACCACTTCACCACCAAATACCTGTCCTATACTCTGATGACCGAGACAGATACCTAACAATGGCAACCTGCCTGCATACTGGCGAATCACCTCCATGGAGATGCCCGCCTCATTCGGTGTGCAGGGACCGGGTGATATGACGATCTGTTCCGGCGCCAGCGCTTCGATGTCAGACACGGCGATCTCATCATTGCGCACCACGTGCACATCGGCGCCGAGTTCACAGAGATACTGCACCACGTTGTAGGTGAAGGAGTCATAGTTGTCGATCATTAGTAGCATAGCTAGTACTTCCTATTGGAGTCGCCTTTAACGCTGCGCTCCTTCGGTAAAGTCCCGCGACTCACAACCTGCGGGGCCCTTGCGAGAGTGCGTATTCTCGCCAATTTCGTCAGGAATAGGAAGGTAGCCCCATTTCCCGCGTTTCGATAATGTGGGATGTCTATCCGAAAGAAAAGGATGAGGCTGCCGCAGAACCTGCCGCGGAATCCACAGGGTAGTTCGACAGCAACCCTGTCGGGCTAGTCGCCCTTTGCCAACACCATAGCCGCCGCCCGGAACAGAGCCCGGGCCTTGTGTTGCGTCTCTTCCCACTCAAGCCTGGGAACGGAATCAGCCACCACTCCACCTCCGGCCTGAGCATAGAGCCTGCCATCCTTGATCACCGCAGTGCGAATCGCAATAGCGGTGTCCATGTCGCCGGCCCAGGAGATATAACCCACGGCACCGCCGTAAACACCGCGTTTGACTGGCTCAAGCTCGTCGATAATTTCCATGGCGCGAATCTTGGGCGCTCCGCTCAACGTGCCAGCTGGCAGGGTCGCACGCAGCACATCGATGGCTGACTTGCCCGGTTTTAACTTACCGGTAACGTTAGACACGATATGCATAACATGGGAGTAACGCTCCACCACCATTTTGTCGGTCAACTCAACTGTGCCTGTTTGGGCAATGCGGCCCACGTCATTGCGACCCAGATCGATGAGCATCAGGTGCTCCGCGATCTCTTTCGGGTCAGCCAACAACTCGGCCTCCATGGCCTTGTCCTCTTCGGGCGTATGGCCGCGACGACGGGTACCGGCTATCGGACGCACGGTCACTTCACCTTTCTCCAGCCGCGCCAGAATTTCCGGCGAAGAGCCGACAATATGGAAATCCTCCAGATCGAGGAAGTACATATAGGGCGACGGGTTGAGATTGCGCAGGGCGCGATACAGATTCAGCGGAGGTGCATCAAAGGGAATGCTCATGCGCTGGGACGGCACAACCTGCATGACATCCCCCGCCAGCACATACGCCTTGACCTTATTGACCGCTGCTTCATACATTGGCTGGGTAAAATCTGACTCAGCCTGCTTCTCCAATTCGCCGCCATCAGCCGCATCCAATGCAATCTCAGGCAAAGGCGGCATGGGTTCGCGCAGCTGCAGCACCAGCGCTGACAAGCGCTCATGAGCGGCATCCAGCGCATCGGGAACCGATGGATCGGCATTGACGACAAGGCGAACAGTGCCAGCCAGATTATCAAAGACCAATACCTCTTCCGAAAGCATCAGCAGGATGTCGGGCGTGCCCAGGCGATCCTCTGGCATGCTCGGCTCAAGCTTGGGCTCAACATAACGCACGGTGTCGTAGCCAAAGTAGCCCACGAGTCCACCGTGAAATACCGGCAAATCTTCACGTGGGGCCGTGCGGTATCGCTGCTGGAAGCTCTCGGCAAACGCCAATGGATCAGCAACCTCTTCGCTGTGCACCAGCTGGCCGTCCTCATAGATCTCGGCGCGGTGACCAAAAACCTTCAACAGGGTGCGACAGGGCATGCCGATAATGGAGTATCGGCCCCACTTCTCACCACCGTGCACCGACTCAAAGAAGTAGGAGTACGGTCCCTCAGCCAGTTTGCGGTAGGCGCTAATAGGGGTTTCAAGGTCAGCCAATACCTCTAGGCTGACTGGAATACGGTTAAAGTCCTGCGCCGCGAGCGCAGTAAAATCCTGGTGTTTCATGGGGAGTCCTCGGAGAAATCGTAAGCGTAAAAAAAGGTCGTGAAAAAACCCTGGCTACCATCGCCAGCAGGTGACCTCACGCATCGACAGCAGGCCGATACTATTACGCATAGCTGTTTGCACAGCATTCTCCAGGAGTGGGGAGCCCCTATTGTACCTATGGAAAAGGGCTTGGCAATTGGGTGTAGTGGCAATAGTGGTGGGAATAATAGTGCGTTGGGGGCGGGCAAACCGCTAATCAAGGCGCCTGGCACTCACTCCTCACTCACTCAGCGACCGACGCCAGCTCCGCGCGCATCTGATCAATCACCGCCTTGTAATCCGGCTGGTTGAATATCGCAGAGCCCGCGACAAAGGTATCGGCACCAGCTGCGGCAATTTCCGCAATGTTCTTCGGCGTGACGCCACCGTCAACCTCCAGGCGAATATCGAAATCCGAGGCGTCTATCAGGGCGCGTGCCTCACGCAACTTATCCAGGGTAGCGGGAATAAATGACTGGCCGCCAAAGCCGGGATTGACCGACATCAGCAACACCATGTCGACCTTGTCCATAACATAACTCAGGACATCCAGACCCAGATGAGGGTTAAACACCAGGCCAGACTTGCAGCCCGCATCGCGAATCATTTGCAACGAGCGATCAACGTGGGTCGAGGCATCGGGGTGGAAGGTAATATAGCTCGCGCCAGCTGCGGCAAAATCACCAATTAGCTGATCCACGGGTGACGCCATCAGGTGGACATCAACATCCGCCGTTACACCATGCTTGCGTAGCGCGCTGCAGATCATAGGGCCGATAGTGAGATTCGGCACGTAGTGGTTGTCCATCACGTCGAAGTGCACGATATCGGCACCTGCTTCCAGCACAGCATCGACCTCTTCGCCAAGGCGGGCGAAATCGGCGGACAAAATGGAAGGGGCTATCAGATAGTCAGACATCGTCGACTCCGTGTTAATTGATTGGCACCAATGGTACGGCGCCTATTCGCAGGCGTTATTCTAACAGGGCGCTGGTCTAGCAGGGCGCTCATCTAGCAGGGCGCTCATCTAGCAGGGCGCTGGTCTATTAGATAGACGCGCTATTCTAACGGTAAACTCGCGGTGGTACACATAGCGCTGCTCTAATGCGGCACTAATTTGCGCGAAGCTGTCTGTCCAGGGCTTGCAGCCGCTCGGGTGTACCGATGTCCTGCCACGGGCCCTCGAAATATTCGCCTCCTAACGTACCGCTATCAATAGCGGCATCCAGCAGAGGGCGCAGGGCAAGTTTGCCCGGCCTCATCCCAGCAAAGAACTCTGGACTATAGAGCCCGATACCGGCATAGGTGAAGCCCACCTGATTAGGTGGGCGACGCCTGATCCATCCCGCGTCCGCTAGACAATAATCTCCCTGCGTATGCTGGGGCGGGTTATCGACCATCACCAAGCGGGCAGTTTCCCCCGATTGCAGGCCGCCATGCAGTAAACGTTCGAAAGGATAGCTGCACCAGACATCACCATTGGCAACCAAAAAGGGCTGCTCACCTAACAGTGGATCACGCAGCTGTTGATCACGCAGCAAGGGCAGAGCTC
>JBLFXU010000090.1:0-9638 GCA_047609575.1 Bacteroidia bacterium
AGGTAGGGCCAGCCGAATTTTTCGGCTTCTTGCGCAAGTGCGGCGCGAATAACCGGATCCGAAGGGGGCATCGGCGACAAACCTTCCAGAAGAGCTTTGAAATACAACATTGTGCCACCGACCAGCAAGGGCGTTTTACCCCGGGCACAAATTTCCTGCACAACTCGCCCGGCATCGTCAGCAAAATCTGCAGCTGAATAGCTTTCGGACGGGTCTCTTATATCCACCAGATGGTGGGGGGATGTGGGTTTGGCACTGCCTATATCCAGACCGCGATAGACAAGGGCAGAATCAACACTGACCAGCTCACAATCATGCTGCTGGGCAAGCTGTTCGGCCAGATCAGTCTTGCCTGATGCAGTTGGACCCATCAGGCAAATCAGCAGCGGAGAGTTTGCGTTCACCGGCCGCGCAGGAATAGCTTGTCGAGCTCGTCCAGACCCAATTGCGTCCAGGTGGGACGACCGTGATTACATTGACCGGAGCGTTCGGTCTCTTCCATATCTCGCAGTAGGGCATTCATTTCCGGAATGGTCAGGCGTCGATTAGCGCGCACAGAGCCATGGCACGCCATGGTCGACAGGATTTCATCCATGTGCGCCTCGACACGCTCTGACGTGCCGTACTCAATCAGGTCGGCCAACACGTCCCGCAGCAACATCTCCACATTGGAATCGCGCAATGCCACAGGGATTTCCCTGATCAGCAAAGACTCTTCACCCCCGACCTCAACCCCCAGACCCAAGCGCTGGAACAGCTCTTTGTGATCTTCCGCCACGCTCACCTCACGCTGGCTAACCGCCACCGACTGCGGCACCAGCAAAGGCTGGCTGCGGATACCTTCCTCGTCCCTGGCCGACTTCAACCGTTCATAGGTGATGCGCTCGTGTGCCGCGTGCATGTCTACCAGCACCAGGCCATCGACATTTTCAGCCAGAATATAAATACCCTTGAGTTGTGCGAGCGCATAGCCCAGCGGTGGAGCCTCTTCATCGCTGCCCGCTTGCGGCATTGGATGAAGCTGGGCATAGCCGCGCATCTGCTCGCCAACGCGAGCAGGCGATAGTGCAGACATACCACCAGCAGAAGAAGGGGTGCCCCACCTCAAGACAGGCTGAGCGTTGATCTCTCCAGTACTGGTATCGACACTCAGTCCACCGGCGGTCGTCACCATCGCGCTAGGCGCCACGTCATCCTGACCGGGACGCACATCGGCCAGCGCGCGATGCAAACTGGAAAAAATAAAACCGTGCACGCCGCGTCCATCACGAAAGCGCACCTCATGCTTGGTCGGGTGGACATTGACATCAACCTGGGCTGGGTCCAGTTCAAGATACAGCACAAAAGCGGGATGGCGACCGTGATAAAGCACGTCCCGGTAGGCCTGCTTCACCGCATGAGCAATCAGTTTGTCCCGGATGACACGGCCGTTGACAAAGAAATACTGCAGGTCGGCCTGGCTTCGAGAAAACGTGGGTAAACCAACCCAGCCCCAGAGCCGATAGGGCGACGCATCAGCCTCAACAGCGATGGCCTGCTCCATAAACGCAGGGCCGCAAACTGTTGCCACGCGGCGCTGGCGCTCGGCCGTACTCAGCGCGGACTTTAGATTGTGAACCGCCTTACCATTGTGCCGCAAGCTAAAGCCCACATCGAAACGCGATAGGGCCAGCCGCTTGATCACTTCCTCAAGATGGTTGAATTCAGTTCTCTCTGTGCGCAGAAACTTGCGCCGCGCCGGCGTGTTGAAAAACAGATCACGCACTTCCACTGTCGTGCCGCGGGGATGGGGTGCTGGCCGCAGCTCCACCTCCATATCGCGGCCCTCGCAGACCGCGCTGTTACCTTCGCTGGTGCCCGATTGGGTATTGCTGGTGAGGGTAAGACGTGAGACCGAACCGATGCTGGCCAGCGCCTCTCCGCGAAACCCGAGACTGGAAACTTTTTCGAGGTCTTCCAGGGAGGTGATCTTACTCGTGGCGTGCCGTGCCATTGCCAGCGGCAGATCTTCGCGCCCGATACCAGCGCCGTCATCACGTACACGAATCAGTTTCGTGCCACCAGCCTCGATTTCGACATCAACCCGGTTTGCTCCGGCATCGAGGCTGTTCTCAAGGATTTCCTTGGCGACCGAGGCGGGGCGCTCGACTACCTCGCCGGCGGCAATCTGGTTGGCCAGCCTGGAACTTAGCAGGCGAATTCGGGACATTGCGTATCGGTGATCAGCTGTTTGGAATAGTCAGCTTCTGTCCCACGACGATCCTGGAGCTGGAAAGGCTATTATAGCTCTTCAAATCTGCCAGAGAGACACTGAAGCGATGTGCGATGCCGGAAAGTGTATCACCTCTAGAGACGTGGTACTCCTGCCCGCCCTGTTCTTTCTGCCAGGCCAGCAAAGTACCTGAAGGAGGATGCGCGAGAAACCAGTCCCGGATACCCCGGTGAATGGCACGGGCCATCAATTTTTGATACGAACGTGTCGCAAGCTTCTTCGCCTCGGTGGGATTGGAGATAAAGCCGGTTTCTACCAGTATCGAAGGAATATCGGGTGACTTGAGTACCGCAAAGCCCGCTTGCTCCACCTGCTTTTTGTGCAGCCTGGCCACACCATCAACACGGCGCAACACCTGACTCCCAAGTTTTAGACTGGTATCGAGTGTGGAAGTCATGGAGAGGTCGGCGAGCACCCCAGCTAGCACATCGTCCTTATCGGACAGCCTCACACCACCCACAAGGTCGGCCGCGTTTTCCCGCTGCGCCAGGTAACTAGCGGCAGTACTGGTGGCTCCGCGGGTCGACAAGGCATACACCGACGCACCCTTAGCTTCCTTGCGCTTAAATGCATCTGCATGAATCGAAACGAACAAGTCTGCCTGCCGCTTGCGAGCAAGATCGCGCCTACCCTTCAAGCTTACGTAATAGTCGCCACTACGAATGAGTGTGGGCGCAAAGCCTTTATCAGCCTTCAGCAACGCTTCCAACTCTCGCGCTATGGCCAGCACCACATCTTTTTCTCGCACCCGGCCCGGCCCCGATGCGCCAGGGTCTTCACCACCGTGCCCGGCATCAATCGCGATAACGATGTTCCGCTTGCTGCTCTGTTCGACGCTCTTTTTCACCTCTGGCACGGTGCTGTCACGATCATAGAGATCGAGGACCAGGCGGTCTCCTGCTTTTTCATTTGCCTTCAGGGCAAAACTGCGAGGGTCAACGGCGGCACTCATATCGAGCACGACCCGCAGATCATCACCCTCTCGCACACCGGAGCGGATGCGTGTAATCGGCGTATCGGCCAGCTCCAGCCCAGCCAGATCGGCGGCCAATGTAGCGCCTTCCAGGTCCAGTACGATGCGAGTGGGATTGGACAGAACAATCAACTTGTGGGTCGCAGAATCAGTGAGGTCAAAAACAATCCGCGTATGATCAGGCGCGCGCCACAGGCGCACGTCATGCACCTCGGTGGCACCCACAGGGGATATCCACAGTACTCCCAGCATTAGCCAGACCAATGCCCTGCCCATAAAACTCCCCAAAAAAACAGTCCCCAATTCTATCGGGCCAGACCTTGAGCTAGCCTCGCTATCTTGATCCAGCGCGGCTCTATGCTGCAGGCTCGGCGCTCATCCGCGCCAGCACTCTAATCCCTTTTTCTGTCGCGCCCGTAAAGCCCAAGCGACGACCACAATCTTCTAATTCCATGTTAATCACTAAATCAGCGGGGGGCAAAGCACCCAGGCCCCGCTCCGGCCATTCAACAAGGCAAAGCGACAAATCACCAAAATAATCCCGGATACCCATAAACTCGAGTTCCTCAGGATCGCCCAGGCGATACAAATCGAAGTGGTAAACCTGCCACTGCCCAAGCTCATACGGCTCTACCAGAGTATAGGTGGGACTCTTTACTGCTCCGCTATGGCCCAGCGCCTGAATAACGCCGCGACTGAAGGTGGTCTTACCCATACCCAGATCACCCTCGAGAAATATCACCAGGCCAGGTTCGCTCGCAGCAGCCAGGCGCGCGCCTAATGCCACCATCGCAGTTTCATCCGCAGCGTAAAGACTGTCGACACTTGCCTTCATCCGAGCAGTGATCGCATGACGGGAATCAGGTCAGTGGCCGCCAGCCCTCGCATGCCGTCTTGCGCGGCGAGGTCGGCGGCGGCCCCGTGCAGACACACACCCAGTGCCGCGGACTCCAGGCCGCTCATGTCTTGTGCCAGTAGTGCGCCAATGACACCACTGAGCACATCACCCATGCCTCCGCTGGCCATGCCGGGATTGCCATAGTCGCTCAACAGCTGCTCGCCTTCCCCATCGATAATACTGCCGTTGCCCTTGAGCACAGCCACCGCGGAAAATTTTTGTGCCAGTGCAGCTGCAGCAGCAAAGCGATCAAACTGAACGGCAGCCGTGGCACAGCGCAGTAAGCGACCCGCTTCGCCAGGGTGCGGGGTAATCACCCGAATACCATCGGCCGGCAGCTCAACCGTCCCGGCGGCCAGCAGATTCAAGGCGTCGGCATCCAGCACAATGGGCTTGCCCGATGCCAATGCACGCTGCAGCAGGTGCACCGACCAGGGCGACTGCCCCAGTCCCGGCCCCGCAACCAGCACATCGGATGCGTCCAGCAGTGGCTCAAAATCCTCACCCGAGCTTATGCCAGTAGGCATCACCTCCGGCACGCGAGCCACCAATGCCGCAACATGCTCTGGGCGCGTGGCCACTCGCACCAGTCCAGCGCCACAGCGTAGTGCAGCTTCAGCAGCCATGGCCGCTGCGCCAGCCATGCCATAATCTCCGCCGATAACCAGCACACTGCCATACAGCCCTTTGTGGGCGTCTGCAGGACGAGGCGGCAAACGCTCTAGCAGGGCTTCCAACTCAAGACGTGAACAATTCGAAGGCACTGCTTCATAGACCGCCATGGGGACCTCAAGATCAGCAAACTGCAGCGCACCGACATGGTCCGTGGCATGCAGCGTAAACAAACCCCGCTTCAGCCCAATAAAAGTCACAGTCAGATCCGCACGTACCGCGCACCCCAAAACCCTGCCGGTGTCAGAACACAGGCCAGAGGAAATATCCACTGCCACCGTGGATGCGCCGCTGTTATTGATCGCCTCGATAGCGGCCACACAGTCACCGCGCACATCGCCACCCAGACCAGTGCCCAACAGCGCATCGACAATGACGCCTGCGGAGTCCAGCACAGCGCCGTCATAGGCCTTGATAGCGACACCGTTAGCCACCGCCTGCCGTCGTGCCAGCAACGCATCTCCGGAAATTTTTTCGGGATCACCCACCTGCAGTACCGTGCAAGGAATGCCGCGCTTGTGTGCCAGATCTGCCACCAAATAGCCGTCACCGCCATTATTTCCAGTACCACATAGCACCTGCAGCTGCTCGGGCGCGGGCCAGCTCTCTAGCAGATAGCGAAAAGTGGCCTGAGCAGCTCGCGCCATCAGGGTGATGCCGGGTATCTCATAGTCTTGTATCGCACAGTTATCCAGTGCGCGGGCTTGTGCTGCGGTGTAGAGCCTTTCTGTACCTAGCATGCAGTGCCTACTTGTGATCGATGAGATGCTGTCTCTGTGCAGGCATCAAATGTGACATAAAAACGGTGACCCAGTACAACCCCAAGGCAATGTACAATTGCTGGAATAGCGTCTTGCCCCGTTCTGGCAAAATTATACCCACATACCACTAACGATGAATCCACTTTGCCCAATCTCATGACATCTGAGCAACTGCAGCAACTGGCATCCGACATCCGGGGTTGGGCCGCAGAATTGGGCTTTGCCCAGGTTGGAATCACCAACGTCGATCTTGCTGAACACGAGCAATATTTGCAGAAGTGGCTAGATGCAGGCTATCACGGCGAGATGCATTACATGTCGCGCCACGGCACCAAGCGCTCGCGCCCGGCAGAACTGGTGCCAGCAACGACCCGCGTGCTCTCCCTGCGCATGGATTACCTGCCCCCCAACACAGATCCGGTGGCCATACTCAACGATCCCAATAAAGCCTACATCTCACGTTACACGCTGGGCCGCGATTATCACAAATTAATCCGCGGACGATTAGCAAAGCTGGCACGGCGTATCGAACAGGAGGCGGGAGGTGGCAACTACAGGGCCTTTGTCGATAGCGCGCCCGTATTGGAGCGCGCCCTGGCAGAACAGGCAGGGCTGGGCTGGATCGCCAAGAACACCATGCTGATCAATGCGGACGCGGGTTCCTGGTTTTTCCTCGGAGAGATTTATACCGACCTGCCACTACCGACGAGCAGTCCACATAAAGACAAACATTGTGGCACCTGCACCGCCTGCCTCGACATTTGCCCGACCAATGCCTTCACCGGCCCTTTCCAGCTGGACGCGCGCCGCTGTATTTCCTACCTCACCATCGAGCACGCTGGCAGCATCGCGCCTGAATTGCGCCCACTCATGGGTAATCGCATCTTCGGCTGTGATGATTGCCAGTTATGCTGCCCCTGGAACAAGTTTGCCCAACCCACCGATGAAGCGGACTTTCAGCCAAGGCACGAGCTGGACGATCGTCAATTGTGTGAACTGCTGCTGTGGGATGAAACCGAGTTTCTGCGCCGCACAGAAGGCTCAGCCATTCGCCGCATCGGCTATGAGCGTTGGCTGCGCAATGTGGCCATTGCACTTGGAAACGCCCCGCAGTCTGAAGAGGTGGTAAGCACACTGCGCCAGCGTGAACATCACGCATCTGAACTGGTCAGGGAACATGTTGCCTGGGCACTGGCACGCCAGAGTGCTAATCCAGCCTGATAAAATGCTCGCGGTAGTAGCGCATTTCATTGATGGACTCCCGAATGTCGTCCAGTGCCTGATGAGTACCGGTTTTGACAAAACCCACTTCTAATTCCGGGCGCCAGCGCTGCATCAGAATCTTCAGGGTGCTCACATCAAGGTTACGGTAGTGAAAAAACGACTCCAGTTGCGGCATATGTCTGGCCATGAAGCGCCTATCCTGGCAGATAGTGTTACCGCACATGGGTGAAGCACCGGCAGGCGCCCAGCTTTGCAAAAACTCAATGGTCTCACGCGTCGCACGCATCTCGTCGTAATCACTACCACGCACGCGATCGACCAGACCCGAACGCGTGTGATGCGTAGTATTCCATTCATCCATTCCAGCCAGCGTGGCATCGCTCTGATGCACAGCGATAACCGGTCCTTCCGATAATGTGTTCAATTCACTGTCGGTAACAATGGTCGCAATCTCGATCACACGATCGCCATCCGGATCAAGTCCGGTCATTTCCATGTCCACCCAGATCAGGTTATTACTGCTTTGCATGTGACATTTATCCCCATATTGCACGAACAAGCAGTGTAACAAATTGCCTCGACAGACATAGCCTCGCACCGAATAATGGCACTATGAGCAAACGTAAACTCAGCCGGCAACAAGCTTGGCGAGTCGAAAAGATCCAGGGCGAGCGCGCTAAACGCGCAGCACGCAAAGACGAAGCCGCCGCAGAAGCCCTGGCAGGTGGGGAACTGGGCCCTGAGCAGGAGGGTCTGGTGATTGCGCACTATGGCACCCAGGTAGCGGTGGAGTCCGCAGACGGCGCCGTTCAGCGCTGCCACTTGCGCGCCAACCTGGAAGGACTGGTCACCGGCGATCGTGTGGTCTGGTGCCAGGGCGATCCCACCGGGGTGATCGTTGCACAGCTGGAGCGCTCCAGCGAACTGCGCCGTCCGGACCCTATGGGCAAGCTGAAGCCTGTGGCGGCCAATATCGACCAGATCATCGTGGCCATTGCACCCTATCCCGAGCCCCACGCCAACCTGATTGATCGCTATCTGGTGGCATCTGAGGCGATGGAGATAGAGCCGGTACTGCTGCTGAACAAAACCGACCTATTGAACGAGGAGCCGGCATTGCGGGACTCGCTGGAGGCGATGCTTGCTGTCTATCCCACCCTGGGCTACAAACTGCTACGCACGTCTATATCCCAGGGCAATCTTGCGCAGCTGCGCGATGCGCTGGCTGGCCGCACAAGCATTTTTGTCGGTCAGTCGGGCGTGGGGAAATCATCACTGGTGAATGCGCTCTTGCCAGACGCGGAACTGCGTGTGGGAGCGCTATCTGAAAGTACGCGCAAGGGCACCCACACCACTACGACAGCGCAACTAATGCATCTTGAATGCGGCGGCACACTGATAGATTCGCCGGGAATTCGGGAGTTTGCGCTCTGGCATATGAGCCGCGAGCAGGTGGAGCAAGGCTTCCGCGAGTTCAATGCGCTACTGGGAGAGTGTCGGTTCCGCGACTGCCGGCACGAACAGGAACCCGGCTGCGCCATCCTCAAAGCTGCCGAACAAGGCAGTATCAGCCCGCAGCGATTGAACAGCTACCGCCATATCATCAAAAGCCTGGATCAAGACTGACAATAGCGTGCCATGGCTTCACCCATACGGGTGGCAACACCCGCCGCAAAGCGCTCATCAAACGTCATTGTGCCCTCGGGAAATAACAAAATTACCGTGGAGCCCAACATGAACCGCCCCATTTCCGCACCACGCGCCAAAGAGACAGCCTCCGGTGCTACACGATAGTCGACGGTTACCGGCTGGCGCGGCGGCGGCGCAACCCGCCCTGCCCACACCGTTTCTATGCCGGCAACAATCATCGCGCCCACCAGCACCATGGCCATCGGTCCATGATCAGTATCGAAGTAACAGACCAGCCGCTCATTGCGGGCGAACAATCGATCGACATTTTCCGCTGTGACGCCGTTCACAGAAAACAGTTTTCCTGGAATGTAACAAGTACCCGTCAAACGGCCTGCGACGGGCATGTGAATGCGGTGGTAATCTCGAGGGGAAAGATACACCGTCGCAAACTGGCCGCCATGAAATTCTGCCGTCCGCTCAAGGTCACCGCCGAGCAGATCCTCAACACTGTAGTGTCGCCCTTTGGCCTGCAGAATCAGGCCATCAGTGATAGGCCCGAGTTGGCTAATAGCACCATCAGCAGGGCATAAAATGCCTTCTTCGGCCATGGGACGCGCATCATCACGCAACCGCCGCGTGAAGAATGCATTGAAGCTTGCGTACCGTCTCATATCAGGCTCTTGAGCCTCTTCCATCGCAACCTGGAAATGGCGCACGAAGGCAGAAATTAAGCCGTTCTTAAACCACGCCGGATGCTCCATAGAAGCTAACCAACCCGTGCAGCGCGACAACAAATGCTGCGGCGTAATGTGCTGAAAAAAGATGAAAAGTCTATCCATAAGCCGTAGTGTATCCCTTAAGTGCTGACAGGTAAGTAGTGTGTGACAATGAAGACTTGGCCAACGGTCCTGTTACTTTGCCTTCCTGCACTAGCCTTCAGCGAGACGGCTACCGAGTCTGAACAAAAAAGTAACTCGGAGTCAGGGGCAGCGCAGGAAGTCGTCAATGAACGTCCATACAACTGGGTGGACTCTAGTCATGCCTACGCAACCGACCAGGCGCAAGCCCTGACCGAGTGGATGGACAGCTTCTTTAACGACCCCAACTATGAATTCGAACAACCCGAGTCCCTGCTGCGACTTGAGTGGATTAACAGTTGGGACGAGAACGCAGACGACCGTACCAAACTCCGCCTCAGGGGAAAAG